>JABMQF010000123.1 GCA_013203345.1 Candidatus Woesearchaeota archaeon | reverse complement strand
CAATCTGATCAATCAAAACCTGCGGGTTTTGGTGTGCCAAAGCCGAATGGCTTTGAGCATGCCAAAAATTTTACCATGAATGGCAGGGTGTTAAACTCCTCTTAAAAATTTCAGGTGAAATTTTTGCGCATAATATTACGGCTTACTCAAGTCATTCAACTCGTGCCATTTGCTCACTGTCAATTGAGAGTCCTTCTCAGTCTGTACCTCCAACGAGCTTATGAAAAGATCAGCAACACCACTATCAGACATGATCTGTTTCAGCGTCTTCTTGAGAGCAGAAAGGAAGCTGCGCGACCTTGAAGCATGCACGAAATGAGCATTCATCGCTATAGGGTTCTCAGTCATGATCTCAAAAAAACCTCCCTTATCAAATATGAACCTTTCGTAGGATTTCTCACCTATAACATCCATACCCATGTACCAGATCGGCTCCTTGAAGTTCTTCTCCAGGGTATCAATGAACTTGACCAATTCTTCCTTGCACCGCTCCTGATCATCAAGATCCTCTGCCAGTTTACCCTTTACCTTAGCAGCAAAAGGAAGCGCCTCACCGACATCAAGCGCAGGAACAAACAAATGCTTTGTCTTCATGAAATCACCTTCTCGACAGATTTGACAATCTCCTCATTGCGCATCATCTCAATCATCTTCTGGACATCAGTATAGATTACCCTGTCACCATCCAATCTGTGGACTCTGCTCCTGATGGCATCATACGCTGCCTTCGACGCCTTACCCGCGCCATCAACACCCGCCACATCAAGGGCTTGCGCAACACACATAAGCTCAACAGCAACTATCTTCTGGGAATTGTCCAACACATCCCGCGCCTTCCTCGCCGCGACAGTACCCATGCTGACCACTTCCTGGTTGTTCGCATTGGTGGTGACTGAGAAAACGCTCACCGGATTGCACAACACACGATTCTCAGCTACAAGCGATGAAGGCAGATATTGCGCACCCATGAAACCATTCTGGAAACCGGGATCACCCAATATCAGGAAAGGTGTCAACTCATAGTTCAGCTTCTCATCCAACAGCCTGGCAAGCCTCCTCTCTGAAAGCAAACCCAACTCTGTCAACGCTATGCTCAAATAATCCATTGCCATCGCTATGTGCTGACCATGAAAATTCCCACCATGCAGGACCCTCATGTCCTTGTGAAATATCAAAGGATTGTCAGTCACAGAATTCAGCTCTATCTCAACCACACGCCTAACAAACCCAACAGTATCCTTTACCGCGCCGAGAATCTGCGGAGTACACCTGAGAGTATAAGGGTTCTGCACCTCATTCTCTGCTTTGAATACACCTCCATTACTCTCCCTTTCAAACTGAAGGGCCTTACGGAGATCAACGGGATTCCTCACCAGCCTGCTCCCCTTCAACAACGCAAGTATATTTGCCGCGCACTCAACCTGTCCAGGATGAGGTTTTACCTCATGTATTTGCTTTTCAAATGCCTCGCTTGTACCCTTAAGGGACTCAACAGCCATAGCCGCAGATATCTCAGCATGTCTTATAAGAGCAAAGGAGTCATATACATTGATTGCGGCGATACCGCTCATCGCGGACGTGCCATTTATCAGCGCAAGCCCCTCCTTGTAGCTCAATGTCACCTTCTTTATCCCTGCTTTCCTAAACGCGACCGAACAGTCTACCAGCTTGTCATTGTAGAAAACCTTACCCTCACCCATAAGACACAATGCCATGTGGGCAAGATGCACAAGATCGCCGCTGGCCCCGACAGAACCCTGGCAGGGCATGAATGGATGAACATTCTTATTAAGCATCTCAAGAAGGGTCTCTATCACAGATATCCTGATACCCGAACAGCCCTTTGTCAGTGAATTCGCACGCGTAAGCATAGCTGCCCTAACTTCATGAACAGGTAATGGCCTGCCTGCACCAGCAGCGTGGCTGCGTATGAGATTTTTCTGGAAAACCTCTGCATTTTCAGGAGGTATAAGCCTGTTACACATAGGGCCGCAACCAGTTGTTATGCCATAGACCACCTTGTTCTCAGAAACCAACCTATCCACGAAATCCCTTGATTCCCTAATCCTCTTCTGCACAGCCTTATCTATGGACACCGTCGCGCCGAATCTCGACACGGCCACAACATCCTCGACAGAAAGTGCCTCTCCGTCAATTATTACTTTCTTTTTCATGGGGGTTACCTCATAACAAAAAAATATGATTGATTCAAACATAAATAATACTTATTCATACACATCCATACCTGCCTCATCACACAATGTGGTCATGGAACATAACAAACTTCCTCCTTGTCAATTCATCAATAAGATACCTCGCGCCATCCATGCCTGCCAGATTGGTCCCACCGTGGGGCATGTGCTCCTCAACATAGAACGTGTTACCATTCACAACAACGTTCCCGACATCAAGATTGTGCACCACCTTGAACGCATCATGGATATTTTTCGTGAAAACCGCTCCGCGCAGACTGTGCAGGCTCTTGTTCGCAAAACGCACTGCCTCGTCCACATTCCTAATCTTCACAAGAGGAGCGATAGGTGCTGAAGTCCTCTCGAGAACTATCTTCATGTCAGGACTGACATTCCCTAACACAGTAGGCTCGATAAGGTTTCCATTTATCCTGCCCCCTGTTAACACCTGCGCACCTTTGCTCACAGCATCGTCAAGCTGCATCTTCGCGTGATCAACCACCTTCTGCACAGGGATAGGACCCACATCTGTCGCCTCATCAAAAGGATCACCCACCTTAAGGAGTCTGGTCTTTTCCACCAGCCTCTCGCTGAACTCCTCAAACACATCCTCGTGAACATACATCGCCTCGATAGACATGCACACCTGGCCTGAGTTTACATAGGCATCCTGCACAGCGACATCAACCGCCTTCCCTATATCAGCATCAGCCAAAACAATCAAAGGGTTCTTGCCCGCCAAGTTAAGCACGCACTTCTTGATATTCCTGGCGCACTCACCCCCGATGGCGCTACCTATCTTTGTAGAGCCGAAAAACACAATACCATCAACACCAGGGCTTCCCACCATCGTAGTGCCTACTCTTCTTCCCTCACCAGGCACCATATTGAACGCGCCGGGCGGAGCCCCGCACTCATGAAGGATCTTACCTAATTCCAGGGCAGGGAGAGGAGTCTGGTAAGCAGGCTTCAGGATTGAGCAGTTGCCTGCCAGGAATGACGATGACAACGCGGTCAAAGGCAGGAGAAGAGGCGCATTAATCGGCACGATAATCCCCACAACACCCAAAGGCTCGTGCAAAGTGTAACCGAACTTGCTGCCATATCTCGACCTGATGACCTCCGAGTGAAGATGCTTGATCTGCATCGGCAGGTGCTCCAATATGTCTGGTGCCTTTTCGATACCCCTCGACGCATACTTCTTCACCTGGCCAGCATTCCTGACAAGAAGATCGATGAAAATATCCTTTCTCTTCCTTATCAATCCCGCGGCATCCCTGAAAAGCTGTATCTTATCAACCAAGGGCATCTCACGCACCTTCTTCCTCGCGGCTCCGGCAGACCTTATGGCACCTATCATGTCATCCTCGCAACAATCAGACACCTTGCAGAGAGACTCGCCTGTGAATGTGTTCAATACATCATAGGTCTTTCCTGAAACAGATTCCCTGAACCGTCCATCCACATACATCTTATAATCATCAAAACCAGCCATCACGAATCACCTCGTAAGTCAAAAAACTTTTTAGGTTTCCTCTTGTTCTCTGAGAACTGTATCTTCTTCACCTGATCAGGCTTCATCAGTTTCACGTCAGGAGTCATCCTCGCAAATGACCTCACCTTCTCCTTTATGCTTTTCTCTACCTGCCTGGAAGGCCTCTTGACACCCACCTTCAGCAATATAGTGTCTGAAAAATTATCCGCAGTATGCGCCTCAATCACATAGTTAACCACTTCCGGAAGGTCCAACAGCGCGTTCTCTATATGGCCGGGATATACATTGCTGCCCTTCACCTTGAGCAGATGGTTCTTCCTCGCAAGTATAGGGCCAATCCTGGTCGCGGTCCTTCCACACTCACATTTCTCGTCTATCTTGAATGTGATATCACCTGTCTTGTACCTCAGCAAAGGCATGGCCTCGGTGCCCAGCGTAGTCACGACAAGCTCCCCCTTCTCATAATCATCTACAGGTTGCCCATCATCATCCACAACCTCGGTGATCAGCAGGTCAGGATGCAGATGACTCCCCCTGTGGAATCCGCACTCGCACAGCGACGTCGACATCTCAGTATTCCCATAAGTAGAAAACAACTCAATGCCCCATTGGTCTGTTATCTTTCTGCCAAGGCCATTGAGACTAAAATCCTCGTTACGCAGCGACTCACCCACAAGAATCGCCTTCTTGAGCTTCAACCCTGAAATATCAATCCCTTTCTCCTCAGCGAGATTTCCCAATGTCACAAGATATGAAGGGATGGACACAAAACCTGTCACGTCAAGCTGCTTCAGCATCATCAGCTGCCTCAAGCTGTTCCCAGGCCCGAACCTCAATGCTGTCGCGCCGAGCCGAGTTATACCCCTATAGAAGGCATTCCCCGCCACAAACATGCTGTCATTAGTGACAGTGAGCTGGAAGATATCATCAGGTGTAGCCCCCGCGCAAATAAATCCCTTCTCCTCATTAATAGCAAGCCTCAACAGGTCGCGCTTCGTAAGCCCGATAAATGTTGGTGTACCTGTCGTCCCGGAACTTGAGACGAACTCCACAACATTCCTCCTCGGCACGGCAAGGAATTCCCAATTCCTCTTCCTAATATCCTCCTTTGTCGTGAAGGGCATCTTCCTCAGGTCATCAACTGTCCTTATCTTTTCCGGCCGCAGCCCCTGCTTCTTGAAACCCTTCCTGTAAAAAGGGGAATGAGAATAGGCATGCTCGACCAATGCCCTGAGAAGCTTATCCTGCTGTCTCCTTACCTTCTTCAAAGGCAGTGTCTCTATCCGTGGTATCATCTCATTTCACTTCTTTTCACTTCTTTTCACTTCTTTTCACTTCTTTTCACTTCTTTTCACTTAACAGCGTGTCTGTTATTACCATTGTCACTATACTCAACTGCTGCGAGGTTATAGGTGAGTCCTCAAAGAAAGATATCTCACCCACAGAGTAAAACCCTGCAAAAGGGGTGTCCTTGACAGCCTTCCTTATCGCCTCTATCTCCTTGACAGTGTTCTTTCCTTGCACCATCTGCCTCAAAAGGCAGCTGAAGGCGACGGTGGCAACCACCTTGTCAGAGCCAGCATCATCCAATGCCTTCTGGATAGACTCATGGCCTGCCATGCCTATCTCATCAAGATTGCCGTCCATCGGTATGAGTGCAGCCTTGTCAGGCACAGAGAAGCAGAACCTCAATGACTTCTGGGGCCTCTCTGCTAGGAGATGCCTTATTATGTAATTTCCAGACACGGTCTGCAATGCGAAAGGCCTGCGCAGGAAAAGGCTCCCCATCTTCGTACCTATGGTCTCAGGGTTAAGTGTCCATTTTCCCAGGTCAACGCCTGTCAGATCCTTGTACCTCTTGACCGCATTAATATTGTCCAACTGGGTTATCTCTTCACCATTCTTCTTGGTGACGTATGCTACCTTGTCCTTCATAGGCTTTAAGCCGTGAGCCAGGCCGAACCCTATCCTCACATCAGACACGATGAACAAGGTGACTATTGCGTCTGAAAACACACCCTTTGGCGTCAGTATATGCTTGTTCACAAAGATCTGATCCGAAGAGCTGCCGGCGCCGATTACAGGGACAAACCGACCGACCACCTTGTTTATAGTCGATATGACTGCGTCATTGTCAACCGAGAGAGGCGTTCCCAGCCCAGGCGTAAATACCATCAGGGAATAAGGCTGCATCTTGACGAGTTCAGAAGGGCTCCTACACTTCATTGCCATGAAGTTCACATAAGGATCGAGATACCTATCAAGCTTGATTCCGGAAAGGGACGCTTTCAGCGCCGCCTCTGTAGCCTTGACAGGATTCTTCAGGACACCCTTTCCTACTCCTATTCCTGCCTTGATATATTTTGTCGACAATGCCAGCACTGTGCACGTGTGCCTTGTAAGGCCTGCGTTGGAAAGCTCGCCGCACGTCGTGCAACCCACATAATCACAGTTAAGACTTTCCTTAAGTCCCTTGTTCAGCTTCTTCAGGTCGTGATTAGATCCTACAAAGACAAAGGCAAAACTCGGAGGTTTCCCACACTGCTTCGCAGCTTTCTCGCAGGCTTCCTTAGCCGCAGAATAACTGTCGCTCAACTCTGAAACACCAATTCCCGATTTCACATTCTTTCCCATGTCATTCACCTTTTTTCATTTAATCGAAACATCAAAGAATCCTATTTTCTTTGTTATGGTAATATTCTCTTTGGAAAAATCCTTGTCAAACATGAAAGAGAAAAGACCGCAGAGCACACCACCGATAAGGTCTGTGTTCTTTATGTTTATCTTCTCTATCCTGACCACAGTCTTCTTGTTGTCTGTGTCAAGCTTAATTATCCTCATCTTGCCCAAACCCATTGTCTCATAGATGTCCTGGACAGATTTTATCATACCACCTGACGAAGCACCAATCTTTCTTGCGTAGTTCGCCATGGTCTTCTGAACCTCCCCACTGACTATCGAGAAGGTCTGCTCATTCTGCAATAATTCTATTGCAGTAAAGGGCAGGAGCATCTGCCTCTCACCAAGTATTTCTATCTGACCGTCTATTATGAAGAACTTACGTACAAATATCAGTTTCTTCAAAAACGGTGAAAGCATCTTTAAAACAGACTCCTTACTTCTGGTGTCTTATGAGGGAAGGTCTTGACACCATCATTGTTGATTCTCATCTCCCTGATATCAGACACTATGTCTGAACCTCTCATCTTGACCACTGAAAGCGACCTGACGCTGTGATTGTCCATGATATCCCTTCTCAGCCGTATCACACCATCAACTACAAAATCCTCGAACCCATAGAGCCCAAGGTTGCCAACCCCTTCAGGGACCTCTGAAATAAGAAGAGATGTGCAGTTCAAATCGCCGAGATTGGATGCAAGCATTGCCAGCGCCATACGCCTGTCCTGTTCAGTATCGAACAGAACTGTGAGGAGGTTTATCGAATCAAGAACCAGCCTGCTGGCTCCGGTCTCCTTCACAACAGCTATTATCTCATTGACAATATCCTCTGCAGTCGCCTTGGTCTTCTCTTTGAAGAAACTTATATGACCAAGCGGCCCACCAATAACCGCGAGTTTTCTCTCATCCATCATCTTATCAAAGTCGATGCCCAAGGAACATATATCCTCTATGAGCCTGCTCTTGCTCTGCTCAAGAGTGACAAAGACGCAGGACTCCCCGCGATCATATCCTTTCTTAAGGAACTGAGCTCCAAATATAGTCTTGCCAGTACCACAATTCCCGCTGATCAATATTGACTTGCCTTCTGGAATGCCTCCATAAAGGAGACTATCGAGTCCAGGAATTCCTGACGGTGCTTTTTTCATTTTCATACCACCTGAAGTACTCTTTTAGTTTGCTTTGATCGCAAAATTGCGATGAACGCGAATATCATCGCGCCGTAAATAAATCCAATTCCGTGAAACAACAATTGAGCCCATGAGAATTCACCCATGCTGCCTGTGAACATCGAAATGAACATCTTGATGAAAACTGCAGAGAACATTACAGGAAGCAAAAACCATCGCGACAGGAACTCGTTACCTTTGGCTGATAGACCACCAAGTATGGCAAATATACCTGAACTCGCACCAGCGATAATAATCAATGGCAAAAAAGCCATGCTTGTCAATGCTACCAGCACGCTGGAGCCAAAGAAAACAATATACATCTGCTGCCTGCTCATTCCCAATTCAGTGGCGAGCATACCTGCAATAATGACAGTGACAACATTCTCCAAAAGATGCGCTATGTTAAGGTGCACGAAAGGATAAGTAATAATCCTCCAGAACTCTCCAGCAAAGAAACTTCCAGCAGAAAAAGACAATGCAGCCACAGCGTGAGGGACAAGGGCAAATACAATTATAGATACGAGAGCTATCTGCATACCTGGACTTAAAACTATCCTTTGGGGGTTCATAATGCCTCTTTACTGCCAATACAATAGCAGCGTCACTTCTTACTTCCTGTAATACTTGTCAATCTTATCATTACGGAGAACGAACTTACGGACACGCCGTTTCATATATTTTATGTAAGCCAGGATTCCTCCAACTAATGCTATCGTGCCGATTGTCGCTTCCAACATAATTAAATTCATTTTTTTCTCTTCCTATAAAATATAATCATAAACAATGCGAAAAGACCTAAAATCGCTACAAACAAACCTGCTGAAAGAGGTATCTCACCACCATCCTCTGACACTGCGAAACGATCAATGCGAGCGTCTGTGAATGTGTCACCATAGTAAGCAACAGTACTAAGATCATAATAACCACTGCCCGGCACCTTAAGACGAGTCACTGCGCGTGCAACATCACCTGCAGGAACAAAAACATCAACCTCTGCCTTGCCAACACTATTATCTTCCAATAATGCATCATGCACTACCCTTGCCATCATGGCAACATCTCCCTGGTTCTCAATCACGGTTGTTAAGTATGTCCTGTTATCCTTTGTGAATGTCTCAACATGGACAATCCTCAATTTTTTTATTAGTGAACCCTTCTCGCCAAGTGCATACATGACCTTATCTTCATGTACAATATCAGTTCCGCTAGTCACAATTATGTTCGCTATACCTGTCCCTTCAAGCTGGACAGGGAAATGCATATGATCATCATAGAAAGCAGGAATTGATTCAGCAAACTCAAAACTTCTGGAACCATCATCAATAGACACAGAAAGATGCTCTTCCCTGTTTCCATCATTGATTACGTGGAGCTCAATATCTATATCACCGCCTGACTCTCCGTTATGCAGTGTGACACTTTCCACTTCAAGACTGCGTGATTCAGATGTAGAACCTGACAACTTCACAGGTATGGCAAAGTAAGTATCTGAAAGAGATGAAATAGCATCATTGTTCACTACCTGAAGGAAAACATCAATGCTACCTTCGACAATCTCTTCTGACTGCGGAGTCGCGATAATTTCCAAAAGCAGAGGTGCAGACTTACCCACAAACAGCCCCTGGTCTGGCTTAACAATTATTATTTCTCGCAATGAAGGCGAGACAACAATACTAACCCTGATAGGAACATCATCATCTGAAGTTAGAAGCACAGTATCCCTTGCAGGATTACCTATAAGAACATCATCAAGAATGATCTCTGTTTTCTCAACAGTGACAGAAGCTTGTGTGAATACTGCAAATGCAAATAGAAATACAAGTATTAAGACTGCAAACCTCTTTTTCATAGCTTGACTGGAGGTAAAGTAGTATTTAAAGTTTTCCAAGAGTTAGTTACGGACAAAAATAGTTAATATTTTATACT
>JABMQF010000122.1 GCA_013203345.1 Candidatus Woesearchaeota archaeon | reverse complement strand
CTTCTCAACTATAATCTTCATTTATATCACCTCGTCGACAGATTGGATTGAACTACTAATCTCTCGACGAGACTTCTATTTATAACATTCGATTTTGAGAGAAGGATTTCATATTAGCCGTGCAGTTGCTAATCAAACAATAACCCAACCGCAGCAAATAACCAAGAAGCAAGCAAACCAACCACGAAACCAACAAACCAACCAAGAACACAGTAATGCAAAAACCCTATTTGTCAAAACTCAAACTTCCCCGAAGGGGTGAGTCAATTATTAATTCGTTCAATGAAGTTTTAGTGGTTTTGATATTGGTTTCAGTATTCACATCAGTTTTTGTAGTTTAGGTGTTATTTTTCTTAACTCCCTCAACATCAACACTGCAAATTCTCTGACTTAGCATTTTTTCCCTGCCTGCGCAATACCAATGCCGCGCTCGCCATTAAGTGTCATTTCATACTATTCGCCCAACTGCGATGATTCTTACTGTCGTTCCTTTTCACTCGCTAGGCGGCAATGGTGGCACAGGCAGGATTGTTGTTGCTGAATTTGTTATTTACACTGGCGCTGACAGGGTTAAAACAAGCAAACAAAAGAATCTGCTCTCGAAACCATTAAATACCCTTTTTTCATCATGCAGTATCATGCCTAAGAAACTATCAAAAAAAGCCCAGAATGCTGTTAACAATAAGATAACTTCTGCCCCTAAGAAAAAGACCTCAAACTGGGATAGAATACAGGAACTTGAGAAAGAGCTCTCTGCAATAAAATATAACAAGAGTACTCAGCACCATTATGGTCTAGTCCGCGCAAAGATATCCGAACTGAAAAAAAAGGAAGAAGCCAGGAGCGCAAAAGGACCAAAAACTACAGGATATTCTGTAAAAAAATCTGGTGACGCAACTGTCATACTTGTGGGCTTTCCAAGTTCTGGAAAATCATCTCTATTAAACGCAATCACAAACGCTAATTCTCCTGTTGGTGCTTATGAATTCACTACATTAGATGTTATTCCCGGACTGCTGGAATACAAAGACGCAAAGATACAGATACTGGACGTGCCAGGAATAGTACAGGGTGCGGCATCCGGAAGGGGTCGAGGACGTGAAGTTCTGTCTGTATTACAGAACGCAGATCTAGCATTGATACTTGTAGATACACTTAGACCTAATGCTTTGAATGTCATCAAAAAAGAGATACAAGATTCTCATCTAAGACTGAACAAGATACGGCCAGACGTTAAAGTAACCAAGAAATCAAAAAATGGTATCAGAATAGGTAAGACTGTCCACTGCCCAAAACTCGCAGATGAAACCATTATCGCAATCTGCAAACAGATGCGTGTAAACAATGCTGAAATTCTGATTCGAACACCTATTGACGCAGATGACTTCATAGATATTGTTGAGAAGAATAAGATATACATTCCAGGCATCACAATACTTAACAAGATGGATTTAGTTGATGAAAATCGTCTTTCTGAAATTGCTGACGAAGTTGACGCTGACCTTTGCATATCAGCACAAGATAAAATCAACCTTGAAGCTATCAAAGAAGCCATATTTGATAAGCTTGACTTCATAAGGATCTATTGTAAAGAATCTGGAAAGAAAGCGGACATGGGCATTCCCCTCATAATGAAAAGGAACAGCACAATACACAACATGTGCGACAAGCTACATAGAGACTTTTCAAAGAGGTTCAGATTCGCCAGGGTGTGGGGGAAGAGTGCTAAATTTCCAGGACAAAGACTTATGCTTCACCACACAATAAAAGACAAGGACGTTGTGGAGATACATTTAAGGTAGTTTATTGCATTTTACGTATCTTCTTCTGCTTGACTATCTTCTCACGTACAGGAAAATCTGAATCTTCATCCACCTCATACAAATCTTCAATCTCTTCATCAAGATCTTTTTTTTTCTTCTTGAAAATATTCATATACTCATTATTCATACTCATATAATATTTAAATAATACGGTGATAAAATATAATCTATATCATAAAAATATGCCGTGAGTGTCACAACCCACCAATAACCTAATCAAGTATCTTATACATCCTTCCGGTTTCTTTTGTTATTATTATTGATTCATAGTTCCTGAATATATCGCTGAACTGTTTTCTCAGTTCAGATAGAATAGTAGTATACTGTTCAAAATTTGAGACTTCTAATTCAAGTTCAACATCCCATGGCCCTATGACGTCAACTATTGCCGTGACGTTCATCTGATTTGAACAAGCTTTCAAGAATTCCTTTTTTCTTTCAGGCGTAGTATTCTGTAAGTATATCAAAGCCTTGCAATATTCTTTCTGAAATTTCTTGATGTCAATATTTATCTTGAATGATGTAAGAATATTTCTCTCTTTCAGCTTTCTTATTCTCGATATTATCTGCGGACTCGACATCTGAGTTAGTGTGGATAGTTGCAGTATAGGTACTCTTGAATTCTTGAAAAGCTCTTTCAGGATGACTCTGTCAATATCATCAACATAAGTATTAGTCACCAACCCTTCATATTTATGTCCGACAGGGATATAGTTATTTGAGTTAAGCCATTTCCGATTATAGATTGAGTGTCTGATGTTTATTACAATCTGTTTGTTCAATATGAACTTGCTGAATTCTTGCACCACTTCATCTTTGATTTTCTCAAACTCAACATCATTACGAGCTTTGAAAGTGAAGACAGCATCATATCTTCCATTACAGCTTGCCACCCATATGCCTGCAGGATGTTTTATCAGATAATCAAAAGCAGAAGATTCAACATCATCAGTCATGTTTTGAAATTGTAGGTATATCTTGTATATCTTGTATCCAAACTTTGCATAGTCCATATCCGCAAACCACCCGGTGATTATATTGTTATCCACCAGTTTCTTGATCCTATAATTCACACTTTGTTTGCTTATGCCTAGTTTATGGGCGATTTTCTGGTTAGATTGTCTGGAATCTATATCTAAATGATAAATAATCTGAAAATCTTTAGTATCTAATCTCATATTTAGTCCATTATTAACAAATATATATAAATATATCGAATAATGAGCCAAAAAACACGAGAAAATAATATATATCCGCAAAAACATTAATCACTATAAGGTTACTAAAACTCGTTGGGCGTGGTTAAAACACTCGGAGGAATAAAATGTATGAAAACAAACCATTGTATGAATTAGCAAAGGAAGCAGAAACATTTGCACAGCGTTACAACACAACTGTCGAAGGCATCCCTGAAGCGACCAAAAGACTTGAAGGTCCTGATTTCGGTATGTTCGCCGCAATAACAGGATTCAACAAGGATTCGTACAGAAACGAAAGAAAGTAATTTCGAGGTGAATTGAGAAGATGAAAGATGTTTTACTAGTTTTACCTTCGTTACCAGAGGGTTCAAGAAATGGAAGGAGCATGCTCCACGCTGAGACTTCAGCTCCACCGATAGGTTTAGCATATATTGCATCTTACTTAACACAGCAAGGACACTCCACTGCGATTGAGGATCTTAGATTATATGACAAAACAGGAGATGGAGTTCTTTCAGATTCTGTTCTGGAATCAGTGGTTTCAGGCATTATTGAAAAACACAATCCTCGGTTCGTAGGTGTTTCATCTAAAACACAAACCTACCCTAATGCGCGCAGGATATTGCAAGCGGTGAAATCAGTATCAGACATTCCAGTCATAGCTGGCGGGATACATACAACATTCCTTCCCAAAGAAGCTCTGCAAGACGGGTTCGACTTCGTCGTACGACGTGAAGGAGAAGAGACAATAAGTGAATTGATTCAGGCAATAGAAGAAAGAAAGGATTACACCCAAGTGACAGGAATATCCTTCATGAAAGATGGAAAGATAATAAATACCCCTGATAGGCAATACGTCAGGGACCTGGATAGTCTGCCATTCCCAGAAAGAGACAGTCTTGATCTTGATAAATACATCCAAAGAGGAGTTATCATCACAAGTCGTGGTTGTCCTTTACCCTGCAACTTCTGCTCATGCGGAGCTTTTTCCAATCACGCATACAGGAGACGTGGAAAAGAGAATATAATCGCTGAAATGAAAGAGATGGAATCAAAGTATGATATCAGTGAATTTTTCTTTCACGACGATACATTCACTCTTCAGACAGAAGATGCAAAAGCTCTTTGCAAAAGGATTGAAGAAGAATTCAAAGATATCGTCTGGGGTTGTCAGGCACGCGCAGATACAATGGAACCAGAACTGGCAAAATCATTGTACGATGCAGGATGTAGAGCTATCCAGTTCGGTGTAGAATCCGGAAACCAGGAAGTGCTAACAAGCATGAGAAAAGGAATAACTCTGCAACAGGTGGAAGACGCAGTCTCTTACGTCCACTCAGCAGGAATACCCAACATAACCTGCAGTTTCATTATAGGTCATCCTGAAGATACAGAAGATAGCATCGCAGACACGATAAATTTTGCAAGACACTTATTGGATGTGGGTGCTACATACACACCTGTTTCACTCTTGACACCTTTTCCCGGAACAAGCATCTATAAGAACGCAGAAGCTTATGGCATCAAGATAGTGGAACACCCCTGGGATCAGACATACTTCGCCACCCCGCTGATAGAGACCAAAAACCTGACAAGAGAAAGACTAAAAGAACTCTACAACATTGCGCTTGGAGCTATCTTCAACAAGATTTACGAGAAAGCAGAAGAAAGACGTTAAAACAAATAATGTTAAAACAATAAACTTAAATATATTTTAAAGAGATATTAAGAAATATCGTGGAGGATCAAAAGATGAAATCAAAAAATTTAGCAAAGATTATGATTATACTAATAACAGCATTATTCCTATTAGGATGTGCTCAAACACAGAACATAACTGAAGAAAAAGAAGATCTTGTCATAGGATCCATTTTACCGCTTAGCGGAGACGCGGCACCTTATGGAATACCTTTACAGCAGGTTGCCGAGTTTGCAGTCACTGAGATAAACAATGAGGGAGGTATTGACGGTAAGAACCTTGCGATTGTCTATGAGAACGGAGACTGTTCAGCTAAGGGCGGTTCATCTGCAGCTCAAAAACTGATTAGCATTGATGAGGTAAATGTTATTCTTGGAGGTTTGTGCAGCGGAGAAACACTAGGTGCTGCTCCTATCGCAGAAGAAAGTCAGGTAATCCTGTTCTCATCAGCTTCAGGCAGTCCAGATATAACTGAGTCCGGTGAATTCATATTCAGAAACTTCCCTTCAGATGCCAGCTCAGGTAGCAAAGTAGCTAAGCAAGCTCTCGCTAACAGCCATTCAAATATTGCGATTTTGTCTGAACAGACAGATTATGCCCAAGCAGTCAAGAACGTGTTCAAGAACACGCTGTTAACTGATGGCGGGTCTGTTGTATTGGATGAACAATTCACCGCAGATACAACAGATTTCAGGACTCCTTTGGCAAAGATCAAGTCAGCCGACCCTGATGCTATCTACCTAATAGCTCAAACTCCTGCAAAACTAGGATTGGTATTGAAACAATTGAGAGAACTCAATATGGATCAGCAGATTTACACAAATGAGTTTGCAGCCGCAGAAGAGATACTAGAATCTTATAGAGAGGAGATTGAAGGCGCAATATTCGCTGAACCTGCATTTGATGAAAACTCTCCCAATACTGCTGAACTGATAAGCAGGTTGAAAGCAGAATACGGAGACTCTGTTACTGCGGTTCCAACAGTATATCTTGCCACAACTTACGATGCAGTCTACTTAATAAAAGATGCATTAGAGAACTGCGGTGAAGATACTGAATGTATCAAGACTTTCCTTTATAGTATTAAAGACAGGTCTGGAACAGCCGGTAAGTTGTCTATCGACGACAATGGTGATGCTGAGTTCGAGTATGAAGTCAAAATGATACAGGACGGCCAGACCGCTGTAATCATTTAATATTTTTTTATTTTTTAAAATGATCATAGCTCAATTGATTGTTAACTCTTTAATCATAGGTAGCATATATGGATTAGTGGCCTGCGGTTTCTCACTTATTTATTCAACAAACAGATTCATACACTTTGCTCACGGAGTGAGCATTGTCATCGCAGGATATATGCTTCTCTTATTTCATTCTACACTAGGCCTACCATTCATATTATCATGTATCCTTTCGATAATCATAACATCATTGATAGGTTGGGGCATGTATAATTTCATATTCGCCTCTCTGCAGAAAAGGAATGCATCCAACGTCATTCTTCTTATAGCCAGCATAGGCATACTGATATTCTTTCAAAACTTGATTCAAATAATATTTGGAGCAGGCATAAAGAGTATGAATCTCTTTCAAGCAAAAAGTATTGAAATTTTCGGAGCCATCATTACTCCTTTGCAGGTCGTGATAATATTAGTTTCTATCTGTCTTTTCTTTGCTCTTTACTTATTTACATCACATACTAAGATAGGCAGGGATATGAGAGCTGTTGCAGACGATAGGCAGCTGGCGAGCATAATGGGGATCAACACAAAGAAGATTGCAAATTATTCTTTCATCATAGGTAGTGCTTTGGCAGGTATCGCAGGGATATTGATAACATTAGAGCAGAATCTTTCCCCTTTCATGGGAACAAACCTGATGATCAAAGGTTTCACCGGAGCTGTCATCGGAAGTATATCCTTTGTGCCTGGAGCGATACTCGGTTCATTTCTATTAGGTTTTTTTGAGAACTTTGGAATCTGGTTCTTGCCTTCTGTATATAGAGATGCGATAGCATTCTTTTTACTATTCCTATTCCTGTTACTTAAACCAAAAGGCATTTTCAACTGGAATAAGGGGGTGAAAAAATGATTGCCCCTTACATCTTCAACATATTGATTCTGATCTGCATATATGTAATACTGGCAACAAGCCTTAATTTTGCTTTGGGTTATACAGGTTTGTTGAATTTAGGACACATAGCTTTTTTCGGTATTGGAGCTTATGCTTCAGTACTTCTCGTCCAGGCAGGGATTCCTTACATCATAGCCCTGCCGGCAGCAGGCGTGATAGCTGGTTTTTTTGGATTCCTGCTGATTCTTGCTACAAGAAAAATAAAAGGAGATTATCTGGCATTGGTCACTCTCGGGTTCAGTTTCGTCATACATTCAGTTCTTCTCAACTGGACATCAGTCACAAGAGGTCCTCTGGGAATACCGGGAATTCCAAAACCATCTATTCTTGGTTTTACAATATCATCAGGTTTTATTTATTTCATATTTGCATTGATAATAGCATTCATAACTTGGTTTATCTTGAACAAGATTGTTAATTCTCCCTTCGGTAGGTTGATGCAGGCCACAAGGGATGATGAACTTGGTCTAAGGGTTTTAGGTAAGAATACGTCGATGATCAAGACAAAAGTTTTGATAATAAGCGCGTTCTTCGCAGGCATAGCAGGCAGCCTGTTTGCCCATCATATCACTTTCATAGATCCTGCATCTTTCTCATTACAGGAAATTATTTTGGTCTTGACAATAGTTATTGTTGGAGGTCTTGCTTCACTTAGGGGCAGCATTTTTGCGACAATAATTATCCTAGTAATTCCAGAGATACTTAGATTCTTATCCTTGCCTGGAACAATAGTTGGGCCTGCAAGAAACATGATTTATGCAGTTATATTGGTGGCCATCTTATTATGGAGACCAAGAGGATTATTTGGGAGGGTTGACTTGAATTGATACTTAAGACAAAAAGGCTGCAAAAGCACTTCGGAGGGATTTATGCCCTGAACAATTGTGATTTGAATATCCGTAAGAATGAAATAACTGCGATAATAGGTCCTAATGGGTCGGGAAAATCAACTCTGTTCAATGTTATTTCAAAGATATTGAAAAAAGATAAAGGAAAAATAATTTTTAATGGGATGGATATTGATAATAAAAAAGACTATGAATTAGCAAGTAAAGGAATTTCAAGAACATTCCAGGAAGTGAGATTATTCAAGAACCTCACGATAATGGATCACATCGATATAGCCATTTCAAAAGATGATGAGTCTATTTTGAGATCTTTGACAAAAAAAGTAAACAGGACTGAAAGAATCAAAGAGATACTGGACGTAGTCGGTCTCAACAAGCCTATTGATACATTTGCATCAGATCTTAGTTATGGACAGAGGAAACTGCTTGATCTTGCAATGGCAATTGCCAAGCCAGGTGATCTTTTGATGCTGGACGAACCCGTTGCAGGAGTGAACCCTAAATTACGAAAAAAGATAAAGGATATC
The DNA here is from genome assembly GCA_013203345.1 of Candidatus Woesearchaeota archaeon. Lineage (GTDB taxonomy): Archaea > Nanobdellota > Nanobdellia > Woesearchaeales > UBA11576 > JABMQF01. Next base: position 12,168 of record JABMQF010000122.1, on the reverse strand, counting down.
ATCCGCAGCCTCCATAAAAAAGGCAAAACAATCTTAATAATAGAACATGACATGAATTTTGTCATGGATTTAGCAGGACACGTGATTGTAATGAATGCAGGTAAAGTCATAGCTCAAGGCAGACCAAAAGACATACAAAACAATCCCGATGTCCTCAATATTTATTTAGGTGATTAAATGTTAGAATTAAGAGATATTGATGCAGGATACAGCAGATTGAAAGTACTTCACGACGTATGTATCAAGGTAGAGTCAGGTAAGATAGTTGTACTTATAGGACCGAATGGTGCAGGAAAAAGCACAGTGATAAAATCTATCTTCAGTATTGCAGATATCACTAAAGGTAAAATCTTTTTCAAGAATAAAGACATAACTGATATGAAGACTCATGAATTAGTTGATATTGGCATTTGCATGGTCACACAAGGCAGAGCGAATTTCAACAGCCTTACAATAGAAGAAAACCTGCTTATTGGTGCTGACAGGATAGACAATAAGAAAATCATCGATATGAAATTGGATAAGGTTTATCATAAATTCCCTGTACTCAAGAAAAAAAGTAAACAGCGAGCCTACATATTGAGTGGAGGAGAACATCAATTGCTGGCACTAGGAAGATCCTTGATGCAAAGCCCATCGATTCTCATTCTGGATGAACCCTCTTTAGGTCTTAGCCCAAAGCTCCAAAAAGAATTATTTAAGACAATCTCTGAATTAAAAGAAGAAGGCATATCCATCCTCATGGTAGAACAAAATGCAAAAAAAGCTATTTCCATTGCTGATATGACATATCTTTTAGAAGATGGTAGAATAGTTTTGAAAGGCGGTAAAAACATCTTGAAAAACAAAAAGATAAAGAAAGTCTATCTTGGCGGTAGGTGATTGATTAGATATTGATTTGATTGAATATTGATTGATTAGATGGTTATTAATTATTTAGAGTATGATCTTCTCAAGTTAATTTCTTATTCATCTTCTGCACTACACCCTTATAACCCCAACGTTCATACATATTTACAGCAGGATTTGTCACAAAGACCTCTATGCTCACTGAACTGCATTTTTTCTCTTTGAACCATTTCAGCATTGCAGCATGTAGATTTGAAGCTATACCCTCACCTCTGTATTTTTTCCTCACAACTAAAGAATTAAAATAACCTGTTTTAGGAAGTACAAAGAAATTATCTTTTGTTGATGGGATGCATCCCAAAGCATATCCTACAATCTCTTTATCAATCTCAGCTATTATGTATCTTTTTTTCCTGTCGATAATATCAGAAAGGAGGTCTTTTTTCGCGCTTCTCTCAAAATCAAGTCTTCTTTTTCTGAATCGTTTAGCATCTTTCGCTATCCTGCATGCGCAATCGTCCTCTGCACGAAGAAGATCTAAAAACACCTCATAAACACCCTGCAGATCATCTTTTTTTGCTTTCCTTATCTTGACCATGTAGAAATCACTTGAGCATTCTCTTATTTCCCCTACCTTTCATCCCAGGCATGCCTTGCCCGCCACCCATGCGCTGCATCATCTTTTCCATCTGTGCAGGTGAACCTCCACCCATGCCTTTCATAGACTTCATCATCTTCTTGCTCTGCTTGTACTGCTTGAGAAGTTCACGTACATCACTGGCAGTCACGCCTGCACCCTTGGCTATTCTGTCTATACGTAATGAGTTCATCACTTTGTCAGGGTCTTCCAGTTCTGATTTTGTGCATGAATCGAGTATGAATTTCCAGGTTTTTAGTTTTTCTTCCTGTACCTTTAATGCTTCTTTGGGCAACTTGACCTGGCCCATACCAGGTATCATCTCAAGAACTTTTCCAAGAGGCCCCATTTTTTTCATAGCCTGCATCTGATCATAAAGGTCTATGAGATTAAAATCTCCTTTCAATAATCTCTTACCGAGATCCTGGGCGTCATCCTCTGATATTGCTTCCTGTGCTTTCTCAAGAAGACCTTCCAGGTCCCCCATACCAAGAAGTTTACCGACAAAACGTTTAGGAGAATATACCTCAAGATCGTCAAGCTTCTCTCCTACTCCTATGAACTTAACTTTTGCTCCTGTGACTGAGCAGGCAATCAATGACCCGCCTCCTTTTGCAGTACCTTCAAGTTTTGTGATTATGACTCCTGTCACATTACAGGTTTCGTGGAATTTCTTTGCTTGCATCTCTGCTGCTTGTCCTACATCACCACCTAATACTAACAACCGCTCATCTGCATTGACTGCATTGTTAAGATCGTTCAATTCTTCTATCAATTCTTCAGAAAGCGCATCTCTTCCTGCAGTATCAACAATGACTAGATCAAAGTCCTTGAACTTTGGTTCAAATTCTTTGTATATCTCAACAGGATTTTTTGACTTTGGGTTGCCAAAAACAGGTACATTTATTTGACTGCCAAGCTGCCTAAGCTGTTCATAAGCAGCAGGTCTCCATGTGTCTGTGGAAACAACAGCAACTTTATGACCCCTCTTCTGATAATACTTAGCAAGCTTGCCTGTTGTGGTTGTCTTTCCATGCCCGAATAAGCCCACAAGCATTATCTTTGTAGGTTTCTTTGTGATCTCTATTTTTGACTCTTCTTCTCCAAGGAATCTGACCAGTTCCTCATAGACTATCTTGATTAGAAATTCTTTTTTGGTAATACCTGCAGGTGATTCATCTTTGAGCAGCCTTTGTTTAATCTGGTTAGTAAGTTCAAAGACCATCTTTACATTGACATCTGAGTGCAAAAGCGCTCTCTGTAAGTCTTTGACAAGCTCATTGATTAGCTTTTCATCTACAAAGACTGCGTTGCTTATTTTCTGGATTGTATCCTTGAGCGAACTGCCCAGTTTTTCAAGCACCATGCTTCTGGCAAATCTTCTGTCTTTTATAAAAGTTGAGGATATTCTAGGGTTTCATACATAAAATTTATAAAGCAAATTCGTGTATTCCAGCCAGATGGTTAGTAAAAAAGAGGTTGAAGCTAGTGATTCTTCTATTGACCAACCAGTTATAATGCTTAAGAACGTATCTAAGCTCTTCAGGAAGAAGATAGTTCTAAGGGATGTGACTTTCGATATCGGGTCAAAAGACATATTTGGAATAATAGGTATGAGTGGTTCTGGTAAGACTACTTTATTCCAGATGATGTCAGGAATAATAAAATTACAGGCAGGAGATATTCTTGTCAAGAGTGATGTCCTTTTCAATGATGTTAAAGACATACCTGATTATGTCTCTGTTTTCAAAAACACAAAAAATATCAGGCAAAAATTCGGCTTCGCTTCACAAATTCCTTCTTTCTATGAGAACCTAACTGTTGAAGAAAATTTGATGTTTTACGCAGCTCTTTACAATCTTCCAAAAAAAAAAGCTAAGGAAAGTATGTACAGGCTTCTTAGGCTTGTCGATCTTGTTGATGATAGTAAGACACTTGCATCTGAACTTTCAGGGGGTATGCAGAGGAGACTCGATATTGCCTGTTCTATGATACATGAACCAAAAATTCTTTTCTTGGACGAACCGACGTCTGATCTCGACCCTATCATGAGAAAACAAATATGGTCAATGATCAAGGAGATAAATACTAAGGGAACCACTGTGATAATATCTTCACACATACTGCAGGAAATAGAAAGCCTATGCACAAAAGTTGCCATACTGCATAACAAAAAATGTATGGGGTATGGAACATTGAAAGAACTCAAAGCTTTGTTCAAGAGGAACAGACAGGTTAAAGTCGAACTCGAGAGTGGAAATTATAGTAATATACTAAAAAAACTAAAAAACAAGACAGGCATAGAAAAAGTATCTGTGATCAACAACAAGATGGCTGTGTTCATTGAATATGGTGATGAGCCTGCTCTAAAAAGCATAATACAGATGATTGAAAAAAGCAAAGACAAGATAGTGACTCTTGAGGTTTCTGACGCCACTCTTACAGATATATTTGAAAAGCTTACCGGAGAATAAGATGATAAAGTTGTTTGAGTTGATAAAGAAGAATTTCAAGCTCCTTGTAAGAGCAGATGCTTCTGCACTTGTTATTTTCATAGGACCTCTTCTGCTTGTCACACTCATAGGACTAGCTTTTAGCCAATCAAGTTCTTTCATGCTTACTTCATCAGTATACTCTTCACAGTATAGTCCATTGTCTGAATCACTGATAAACAAGATGGAGAATCAAAACTTCAGGGTCATTAAGGAAGATTCACTGGATAACTGTATTGGTTCAGTAAAACGTAGGGGTTCGCAAGCTTGTATTGTATTCCCGAATAACATGAATGTTGATGGGGATAATGAGATTTCATTCTATGTCGACTATTCTCAAGTAAATCTTGTTTGGCTGATGCTAGACATTATGTCTGCGAGAGTTTCAGAAAGGTCTGCTGAAATATCCAAAGAACGCACTGCAGATCTCCTCAACAGGATTTGGTACGTGGAAGAACGTGCAAATACAGGAAAGCAAAAACTGAATTCTGCAGCATCATTGGCAGGAATTATCAGCAATTCAAGCAAATCTGCCAGGGATGGTATAAGCCAGCTGGATATATCTGTCGATTTTAATATCGATACTGTAGGTATAAAGGATAATTCTCAAAAGGCATCTTTCATCCTAACTGATATCAATGCGATGACAACCATATTATATGACAACACATCGAAATATATAAAAAATATTGACGATGCTCTTTCAGATATAGAGAGCGCTTCTAACAAATCCATCGTTCATGATGGTGCTGATGATATTGACGACGCTGCAACAGATGTCAAAGATCTTACAAGACAGATGATGCTTGCGGTCAGTATGGAAGTTGCCAAGGCTTCTTTGAACCTTGACAGCATAAATGAAAAAGCAACAACAGCTGAAACGTCGTTGTCAGCCGCCCAGAATCATATAAGTAATGTGAAAGATAAACGTGACAGACTCATCCCAGAGTTGGAAAGTGTTTCATCAAATATGGATTCTCTTCTCACAGATATAGATTCTGTCAATCTTGGTCTTGATGAAGCTTTAAAGAAAATCAGGGATGTAAAAGGAAGAAATGCAGATAGTATTTCAGCACCTATAACCACAAAGATACAACCTATATCTGCGCAGAAGACGCATTTCAATTCATTGTTTCCAGGCTTGCTTGTTATGATAATTATGATTAGCGGCATACTGCTTTCTGCCACTCTTGTGATGGTCGAGAAAAAATCAAAGGCGTTATTCCGAAACAGCTTCACCCCCACATCATTCATATCATTTGACATATCTACCTATATCACATCACTTGTTGTTCTTTTCATACAGCTTATCCTCTTTGTCAGTGTAAGTGCATTCTTCTTTGAGACTGATGTCCTTGTCTCTTTATGGCTTGTGATACTCATAATTTTCCTTACAGCGACAGCATTCATCTTTATAGGCATGCTTGTTGGTGCTATGTTAAAGACAGATGAGACAATGAATCTCGCAGCAATAACACTGATATCGCTTTTCCTATTATTCTCAAGCACCATAATACCTCTTGAGAGTCTTCCAGGGATAATAAAACAAATATCATTATTCAATCCGTTTGTTATTAGTGAGACAATACTCAGTCAGGTGATAATTTTCCAGTTCGGTTTCTTTAAAGTGTTTTGGCCACTATGTACTCTTGCAATGTATTCTGTAGGTTCTTTTCTGCTGCTCATACTCGGACAATATTCTCTAAGACGCATATCACTAGTTAATTTCGGGCGTGTAAAAATGGGTGAGGAAAAGAAAGGCAGCGCAAAAATCACAGGAAATAATGATGACAATGAATTTCCCGATGTTTAGATAAATCCTAAAAATTTTGTGAAATTTTTGCGCATCCATATCTGAACAATTCATGCTATTTGTTCAAAACATACTACAAAAACGAGAATATTTACTTCTAGCTTAAAAAATAAAAACAAAACAAGATTAATGCAAAAAACACAACAAAAGTTCTTATAAGCCTTCTACGCATCATATACCTTAAGGTGAAAAAAGAGATGGCTATCGAGCAATCTTCGCAATCAAAATCAAACACAAGATTTCATGCTCCTTCGGAGATAGCTCGATGTCAGGGGCAGTCCCTCCAAGGACTTCCCCTTGACTTTAATTTTGGGGGGTTGAAGGCGGTTAAAACCAGTCCTTCTTTTTTGACATCAAAAAACAGCTTCAGCTGGATTGACGGACCCAATTCCGAACAGGTATTGAGGTATACAAACAAAATGGAAAATCCAAACAATTTAAATGAACAAATCAGCACCCTGTTAAATGACGATGAGTTTAAGAATATTTTCTTTGGTGATATTGTTTCTGAAAGACTTGACAAAGAGATTTTGAATCTTTGCAGAGAAGACAAAGGTATACCAGAATATTGCCCTGAACATAGAATAAGTGAATTCATTTCCTGCTTAGAAGAAACTGATGATTCTTGTCTTGAATCTCTGATAAGCAAAGGAAAAAGAGATGTTATCAAAATGAAAGATCTTGATTTTGACGTCTTAGATAATAAAGTAGAAAGACATCTTTACGATAATATAGTTACTCTCAAAAAGCAGAAAGATGTAAAACTATCAAAACAGGAGAAGCGAATTGAGATGAATTATCTTGAAAGCATATTCGATGCTCGTGACGAGCTTGGGATAAATGTTGACAGGTATAACCTATTCGACGGCACTGAACAGTTCAGGTACAGGAAAAAAGGATCTGAAAGTGCTATGGGTATCTGGACATCAAGAGAAAAGATTATTGATGCAGCAATTGCAATCAAGAAATATGATCAATTGCTCGATAAAGGTGACTGGTCCAGTCTTAGGGAAGCTCAGAACATCGCACGCCAATACTTCACCAAAGAAGCTAAAGAGCGCGCATGGAACAATATTGAAAAAACACTTGGTAAACAGGTAGATTCTCTAGCACAAGAAGGATGTGCAGGTCTTCTTGAAGACAGCGTAGCAAAAGATGTCTACACACGTCTGGTCGTATCAAAGGATCCGCAGAAAATAAGACAGGCAATCACTATTTCAAAAAAATACCTGACCCAGAACATGACAATATTTGCTGGAAAAAAGCTTTTCAAAGTAGCAAAAGAAATACATGAAAATCTTATTGGATCAGAATATGTTCCAGTAGTAAAACAATCTATAGAGTTCGCAAAGAAATACCTTGCAAACAGTCAAGTCGAGGCTTCTGAAGACCGGCTCGAGGAAATAATGGAGGAAACACACAGTAACGACGTGCAGACACAAGTTATGTTTATTAGCGACAAAAGAAATGATGTGGAGATATATGATGGAGAAGGTTCTGGTGTATTCGAGAAGAATAGTCGCGTAAGAGTCTCGCCAGATATAGCAAAAACAACAATCAAAGGCTATTCAAATGACGACACCCCGATTTTTTCAGATAGTTCAGATAGAACAAAACAACAACCAGTTGAAACTGAATATATCAAACAAGTAAATTTGTCTGACTTAAGGCAGAAACCAAGAAGTTTGATCTACATAAGTGATGAAAGGAAAGAGTTCAACAAAATGATGGATTCTGATAATCCTCAGGATCTTATGAAAGCTATTGCTTATGCAAATAGGCATCTTGGAAAAGAAGATGCCAGAAACGCAATGGAACTTATGACAGAAATTGTAAGGTGGAAGAAAAATAGTAATGGTGGAAAAACTCATAATGATTACACAACAAGAGAACTTTTCCCTCCTGTGAATAACGAAGAGGAACAGCCAGTCACACACCTAAGACCTATTACACCTTATTACTCATCCCAGGTAGCGTGAGACTAAATAAAAGGTTGTCAAAAAACATAAACAAAAAAACTAAAAAAAATATTTTTATTTTTTATCTTCTTTCTCGTATCTCATCAAGAACTTCTGACAGGAAATCATCGATCTTCTTCTCTCCGTGGACAACATTATCCCTTGTTCTGACATTGACAGTCTGATTCTCCTGTTCCTTATCTCCCACAACAAGTATATAGTTGATCTTCTGCATCTGCGCGTTTCTTACCTTCTTAGGTATGGATTCTGCCCGATCATCAAGCTCGACTCTAACTCCTGCATTATGGAGTTTTTCCTTGATAAAAGCTGAATAGTCATTATGCTTGTCAGAAACAGCCAATATCTTTACCTGTACTGGACTAATCCAAAGAGGGAACTTTCCTGCGTATTTCTCGATGAGCATAGCAAGTGTTCTTTCCAGACAACCTATGGATGACCTGTGGATGACCATCGGTCTGTGCTTCTTGTTGTCCTCTCCTTCATAAGTCATGTCAAATTTTTCAGGTAATGCAAAATCTATCTGTATTGTGAATATTGTGTCTTCCTTGCCATAAACATTCCTCATCTGCACATCAAGCTTTGGACCGTAGAACGCAGCCTCATCATCAACTTCATCGTACTCAAGGCGGAGTCTGTCAAGTATCTCTTTCATCATATTCTGAGATAGTTCCCATGCTTCAGGGTTGTCTATGTACTTGTCTTTATTGTTAGGATCCCATTTTGAAAACCTGTACCAGTAATTATCAAACCCGAGTGTTTTCATGACATACTGTACAAGGTCAAGCACTCCTTCGAACTCCAAATCTAACTGATCGGGTCTGCATATTATATGTGCATCTGCCAATGAAAACTGTCTTATACGTATCAGTCCGTGAAGCTCGCCTGACTGCTCGTTCCTAAAAAGGTCTGCCACCTCTGCGTATCTTATGGGTAGATCTTTGTAGCTTCTTAGTTGAGACTTGTATATCATAAACTGGTGAGGGCAGGTCATAGGTCTCAGAACCATCTCTTCTCCATTCACATCGAACACAAACATGCTTTCCCTGTAGTGGTCGAGATGCCCTGATAACTTATACAAGTCGCTCTTGGCAAGCACAGGTGTCGAAGTGTATTGATAACCTCTCTTAAGCTCTTCATCCTCTATGAACCGTCTCAACATCATCTTCATGATGGCTCCTTTAGGTGTGAATAGAGGAAGTCCTTTACCCACGATATCGCTTGTAATGAAAAGTCCAAGTTCTCGTCCGAGCTTGTTATGGTCTCTTTTCTCTGCTTCTTCGCGCATCTTGATGTATTCCTTAAGTTCATCTTTTGTAGGGAAGCTTATACCATATATCCTTTGGAGCTGTTTGTTCTTTGAATCACCTCTCCAATAAGCGCCAGCTATCTTTGTCAGCTTGAATGCCTTTATCATACCTGTATGAGGTACATGTGGGCCTCTGCATAAGTCAACAAAACTTCCCTGTCTGTAGATTGTTATTGTTTCGTCTTCAAGATCATTTATCATCTCTGTCTTGTATTCATTGTCTTTGAATATCTCAAGAGCTTTCTCTTTTGTGACCTCTTCTTTTTCCATGGTCTGTTTCTGTTTCATAATCTCGTGCATCTTACGTTCTATCTTCTTGAGATCCTCTGACTTGAACGCTTCATGCTCCATATCATAGTAAAATCCTTCCTCTACAACAGGCCCTATTGTGAGTTTTGCATAGGGATATAGTTCTGTGATTGCGTGCGCCATGAGATGAGCTGTAGAATGTCTAAAGACTTCCATGCCTTCGGAATCTTTTGTGGTCAATATCTTAACTTTTGCATCTTCTGCGACAGGTGTATTGATGTCAACTACATCATCATTGAGTTTCATGGCCACCGCATTCTGCGCAAGGCCCTGGCTGATGTCTTCTGCTATCTTTAACCCAGTAGTTCCTGCTTCGTATTCCTTAGTAGAACCATCGGGAAATGTTACAATTACCATTTTTATTCCTCCGAATCAGCCATACAACAGCTAATCATACATTCTGGTCAGAAAGGAAGTGTTTGTTATTAAATCTTATGATTCAGTCATCCATCTAAGAACATCTCAAAGCATCTTGGTCTTCTTAAAATAAAAATACACAACCAATATAGACACAATCATTAGCGCCAGAGAAAAAGGATATCCTAATTTCCAGGGTATCTCTGGCATGAATCGGAAGTTCATACCATATATGCTCGCTATCAAAGTAGGTATAAGAACATATGATGCTATTACGGTCAGTTTTTTCATCGCCTGGTTCATCTGATTGGAAACAGCTGATGTGTATATATCCAGCACGCTTGTGAGCACACTGCGCAGTGTGTCTGTGGTATCTATGAGCTGTATTATATCTTCTCTCATATCCCTATAGTCTTGTATCTTCTTGTCGTTGAGCCTACTGATATGCTGCTTCTCTATCGCAAGCATAACTTCCCTGTTTGCTACAAGTGTTTTGTGGAAGAAAAGCATTACCTTCCTTATCTTGAATGTTTCCTCAACAGATTTCCTCTGAGGATTTTTGAAAACAATTGATTCTATCTTATCAGTCGCTTCCTGAAATTTCTCAAGATGGTCAAAGTAGGAATCTATCATTTTTTCCAAAATTACCTGGACAGTTCTTGTCCTACTATCAAAATATTTAGGGTTCTTGTTAATCAATTCATCCCTGAACTTATCCGCCCATTCAATCTCCTTTGTCCTTATTGTGACTATGTTATGTTTATTGCATAAAAATATAGCACAAGAAGCCACGTCAGCAAGATGCTTTCTCGCAACAGGAGATCCAAATATGATCAATGAATATTTGTCTGATTCTATTGTTGTAGGTCGTTCATAGTTTACGATGTGCTCGCTGAAATCTACTGCAGGCACTCCTGTAAGTTTTGATATCTTTTCCAGCTCTGCAGTTGTAGGATTAATACAATCTATCCATGCAGTCTTTCTTGATTTTAGCGCATCTATGCTGCCTTTCACAACCTTACCATTAGGACGCCAGTATGCTGTTATCATACGACTTGAACGCAAAACAAGGTATATAAACTTTTGTCCCTACTCGAGAATAGGAGAGAAAAAGAAAGCAATATTTAGAGATTATGTGACTTACCATCGTCATTTCCATAAAACTCTTCAGCGCGCGTCACAGAACACCCACGAGCAAACCCATCGTAGCCAATACAGTTGATACCCAACCTACCATGAAGATCAAAACCCAACACCACCGCCCGCTCAATATCGCCCTCAGGCAGGTTGTTTAATCTGTAAAAATATGGTTTCCTCCCACTTATCCATTCATAGGCATGTTTCACCTTCACAAGATTGGTAGTTCCAAGCACCACCCCTATTACCTTTCTAGCACCGCACTGGGGCTCAATATATTTGCGACGACCGACAAGATGTTCACAGATGTTTTCAGACTTTGCAGGTCCCCATCCGTGAGTCACCATACCCTCTCCCTGACTCTTGTACAATGCGCCAGTGGATGTCATCATCCAATGCTTACTGAAATCATCCTCAAACATCTGCCCAACCTCTTCCACCAGACCCCTCTGTTTTAAGTCTGGATGCTCTTTGTCGTTATACAACGCAAATATTGTTGAAGTATAGAAAGGAGCAGAAGCCAACGTGAATTGAGACCTCCTTGCAATATATCTCCAGTCTTTCTGAGTATGCATATTCCCCTCATCAAGCAGTTCTTTGCTCCAGTCAACAACATAAAGCTCTCCCTGATGCTCCACATTATGTATTCTGTACCTGTCATCCAGACTCTCTATTCTAAAACTCTTAATAGGTATAGGTTTCGCCCCACTCTTCCCAGGCTCTTCCAAAACATCCATCTCTCCATCACTGTCATCAACTACAATATCTTCCAATCTCTTCAAAGACTCATCAGGAGAAATGTAATTTCCATCATCCAACTGTTTTGGTGCTTTAGTCATTTTATCTTGTTCTTGTCAGGTATGGTCTTGTAAGATAATACGAAAACCCGAGTTCTTCATAGGTCAAACTGCTCATTTTTCTTTCTCCTGCCGCATCCGGTTTATCTGCACCTTGACAAGGTCTCCCTTGTTCAGAAATGGGTGCAAATCTTTTGGGATGATCAACACAAGGTTATCCCCCTGCTTTGCTATCTTCTTGGTTATTGTCAGCTCCATTGCAATCTGAAAACTATAACTTAGTCATACCCCCGTCATCAGTAAGGCATAACTGATATATAAAAACTACTATTTTTAACTACTTTAAAGTGATACAAAAACCCTTCAAAAGACCCGAACTGTCCTAATTTAGTAAACTTTATATTCTAGTTCTTTTTTATGTTTTATAGAGGTGATATTATGTCTAGAAAAGCTAGAAAGTTAGATGTTGCATGCCCAAATTCTGATTGTAGG
>JABMQF010000121.1 GCA_013203345.1 Candidatus Woesearchaeota archaeon | reverse complement strand
TATTTTTTGCGCCGTCGTATTTATCGTCGGATATTGGAATATTTTGCAAAAAATAGCGCAAATAATCTGATATTTTGAGCTGCTGCGGCTCCAGGATTCAAAACTGTTCTACAGAGCCATAACTAACTAAGATTTAAATATCTTTTGTCAATCTTTTTGGGGGTATTCACATGACTGAACCAGCATATCTTGAGGACAGCTATCAGAAAGAATTCGAGGCAGATGTAGTTGATGCTGCAGGTACAGATGTAGTGCTTGACAGGACATTGTTCTATCCTTCCAGCGGAGGGCAGCCAGGGGACACTGGCTTGTTTGTTGTGAACGGGATAGAGTACAAAGTTGTCGGTGTGAGGAAGAAAAATGGAGATATTGTGCATGAACTGGATAGGGAAGGCATCAAGAAAGGGGACACAGTAACTGGCATGATAGACTGGACCAGAAGGTACAGGTTCATGCGAGGACACACAGCATGTCATGTGCTAAGCTATGTTGTGCACCAGGAGACAGGAGCACTTATAACAGGAAACCAGATCTCAGAAGAAAAATGCAGAATAGACTTTGACCTTGAGAATTTTGACAGAGAACAGATGAAGACATTTGAGAAGAAGACAAACGACCTGATACATGAAGGCATAGATGTGATTACAAAAACACTCCCAAAAGAAGAGGCGTTCCAGATACCCTCACTTATCAAGCTAAAGAATGTGCTGCCACCCAATGTCGAGAACATACGCATTGTCGAGATAGATGATTATGAAATACAGGCCTGCGGCGGGACACATGTACGCAACACAGAAGAGATCAAAGGCATAGAAATTACAAAAGCAGAGAACAAAGGCAAGAACAACAGACGAATCTACTTCTCACTCAAAGATTGAAATAAAAAAAAAACTATCTCAAACAACCTAATTCCCTTCGCAGCGCTGTATATATGACTCAATACCCTCAGCTACTGCAGTCTTGATCATATCATGGTTGAACGGCTTTGGCAGATATACCTGCGCCACACCATTATTACCCCCTCTTCCGCTGACGAGAATCCTCGTAATATCTGGGTAATCGCGCTCCACTATCTTCAGCATCTCAGGTCCGCGCATACCAGACATATCCCTGTCAGTCACAACAACAGCGCACTCATTCTCAGCTAGCAATTCAAGACCCTGCTCTGCGCTTTCTGCAATGCAGATATCATAGTTATCACCAAACATCTTTGAATAGATATTAAGCATATTCTTTTCATCATCTACAAACAGCACTGAATGCTTCTTTCCTTCTGTATCGATTCTTCCATCTGACATCTTCTCTCACCTTCCCTATCAGAACACCTTTGAACATAAATAAATTCAACTTAAAAAACATTTTCTATTACCCAAAAAGGGAAAAAAGAAAACTAAAAAAGACAATAAAAAATTACTTGCCTGGCACTACAGGCATAGGTCTGATGACTTTTATTGGAACAACACCAGCTTCTAGCTCGAGCTTGGCAATCTCAAGTGAATTGTACTTGATTTCTTCAAGCTTCTTGCTGCTCAACTTGACAAGGTAAGGCGCACCCATAGAGATCTGCAAAGACCTACTACCAAGTATCCTTGCCTTCTCATACTTGTTAAGTTCTAGCTCTTCCTTTTTCTTTGGCATATAGACTCACCTCAAAGGTTCTTCCTGAGTTCCTGACTCTTAACTTTAGCAAGCTCAATCATCTTCACGACAATGTCGGGTTCGATAGCGTCATCTCCTCCTTTCTGCAAAGAACATATGCTTCCATCTTCCAAAACACCGACAGTCATCCTTGAATCATAGACCTTCTCCTCATCTGATGTCGGGTCGACAAGCAGATGATCACCGTACTTATATATAGTGGTTGAAACAGGAGTCTTGCTCAGCGGAAGCTTATCAGATGTCTTGTTCTTGTAGTCCACAATCTCCCCGTCAAAAGCAGGGAAAACCGCATCTGTAACAGCAGCTACAGCAGCAAGAGCCACAGCATCGAAAAGATTGCCTGCGTCATTAAGAGTACAAACGTCGATGACAACCATCCACATCTTCTCTCCAGATTTTATGCAGAGCTTCTTAACGTCAATAGCCTTGCTCTCTCTAATACACCTGTCAGTGATTCTTGCCAGCTCAATAGCCAAAATACTTGGCGGACCGTTCTCGAACTCAGGGCTCGAAAGAGGATTTAGCTCAACATTAACCATCAAACTTCCAGCATCAGGCCTGTCAGAATAAGGCTTCATGACCTCCATCTTCACACCAGATATAACCTCTGTCTCGCCGATCTTCACTCTTGCAGAACCCTCTGCATTCTTGGAAACACCATACTCAACAGAAATTTCTCTGTACTGTTCATTCGTTCTTCCATCAAGTCTTGTCTGCTTTGAAAGCAGTAATCCAACCTGGTTCTTCAATTCATCATGCATTTTTATCACCTGCTACACGGAACCTGCCCTTCAATGCTTCTTTTTGCACCTCGAACAACTTGTCGCTAGCCTTCTTGACCATCTCGATGCACTGAGCCACTTCTTCAGAACTGATCTCACCGTCCAGCTGCATCAAAGAAATCTTCTTAGAATTGTGAAGCATCGCTATAGGGATGTCAACACCTTTCTCGTGGGAATCCTCCTCATAATTAAGGTCAAGAATAATCTTGTCCTCCACTTTTCCTGCGGAGATTGCACAAACAAGATCCTTCATAGGTATACCAGCGTCAGCAAGCGCAATTGAAGCTGCGCAAATTCCCGCACACCTTGTACCTGCATCAGTCTGTGGAAGTTCAATATATATATCCACAACTGAATTAGCATACTCGCTTAAATCCAATACAGGAAGTAAAGCCTTCGCAGTCACCAAGGATATCTCCTTAGATCTTCTTGATGGTCCAGGCCGCACTCTATCTCCAGCACTGGAGAAAGGCATCATACTATAGAAGCACCTAAGCACACCCTTCTCAGGGTTCTGCTGGAACCTTGGGAACATTTCCCTTGGACCATACACTGCTGCATAAGCCTCTGTATTTCCTATCTTGAACCATCCAGATCCGGCAGCCCGTTTTATCACGCCAGCCTTAGCTTCCATAGGCCTCATCTCATCGAATGCCCTGCCGTCAAATCTTTTATCGTACGTCATTGTTACCACCATTATTCTGCTCTTTGACACCACCTTTTACACTATCTTTGTGGCCTTCAAGGAAAGCATTAACCTTGTCAGTCAAACCAGGTATGTGCGCTTCAAGCTCGATCTTCTTAATTGTCTCAACTGCAAGCAGTTCCTTAGCAGGTTCATCGCCTGAAACCCAGACAATACCATTCTGGCCTACTAATATCCTACAGCCAGTGTACTGCTTTATCATCGAGACCATCGAGCCCTGCTTACCTATTATCCTAGGTACCTTGTTGGAATTCACTCGAATCATCCTTCCACCACTGATTTTCCTCAGTCCCGGACCTTTCATAGTCAAGTCCACAAGATTCTGGCTTGTCACGTTGATTATTTTCACCATCACATAATCGCCAATAGCGAAATACTTCGTTAAGTTAGCACCTCTTGCTATGAATTCTGAAGTGGCGTCCTTCATATTCATAACAGCAGAGTACGCAGAGTTAGTATCTACGCGCCAACCAGAAAGAAGGATTTCAGTCACTGGACCGATTATAGTGTCGCCTTTCTTAGGATGATAAACACCTGAAAGCGGAACTAACTTTATTACCTTTCCTTCTATATTGACCAGACCCAGCCTTGAAGCCAGTATCTGCTCACCTTCTCGGTATGTCCCATAGCTCGGCAGGAAATCCATGCCATTAGCCAAGATCTCTCCTGGGACAACCACATCTTTGTTCTTTACTTTTATTTCTCCCATAGTTATTCACCTAGAATCTTAATATCAACTCCTCCATGAGTCATTTCATTAAGCTTACCTGTCACCTCATCCTGCATACCTGCAGGAATCTCTATCTTTACGACAAGTGAACCATCATTACCCCAAGTCTCCTGCTTTATACCGCCCCCGCGCTTAATCACACCATATGCCTGGTGCGCATACTGCGGCGGAACATGTAACTGCATTAAAACCTGATCTATCTTTATAGGAAGAACTGTCCTGAGAGCCTTAACAACCTCATCAACCTGTTCCTCAGCAGATTTCATCTCGTCGATCTTGCACTTCACTTGCTCGAAAGCATTCTCTATCCTCGTGAGAGGATGTGGAAGCATTGTTTTAGGGTCAGCAGCATTACGCTGGATCAAACCAATTATCCTTTTTTTCTTCTCTTCCCTTAGCTTATCCCTGTACTCTGTGGTGAGTTGTATCTCACCTGTCTTTAGTATAATCTCTGCAACTTTAATTGGATCCGAAGAATTAAACAAAGATTTCATATCATTCTCAGGCGCAAAAACACCTTTCTTTGCGTCGGTGAAAACATGTTCGCCTTTCAAAACATCATGAATATCAATCTCATTCCCTTTCTTGAAAGCGATAGCATTGTCTGGATCGACAACCACCTCAAAATTCTTACCGCCCTTTTTCAGGCGAGAAAGGTTAAAGCTGACTCTCTCCTTATCCATGCTCATAGGTCTTCCGATTCCCATCTAAGCACCTTTCACCTGCTTGAGAATTCTCTCAAGCTCTTTCTTGTCAACCTTTGTGAACTTTTTATCAACAGTCAGTATCACTGCAGCATCCAAACGCTCAACATTGAACTTGTCATCAAGAACCTGTCTCAATGCATCAATAGAAATCTTAAGACCTTCCTCAATTGTCAGTGTAGGCTTGTATTTCTTGTGTAGCATCTCTTCAATACCATCTTCACCCTCACCAATCACAACAGCATGATACTGGAAGAAAATTCCTGTAGGATCTGTCTCAAAAAGCTTTGGACCGTCTTTGTCAATACCTGCAACAAGAACAGAAACACCAAAAGGCCTTAGTCCGCCGGACTGAGTACATAATTGTTTAAGGTCACAAATATTTTTCACAATACTTAAAACATCTATTTGAGAATCATAAGTCACCTGGTGTTGCTGCGCCTTTACCTGTGCACGCTCGATAAGCACACGAGCATCAGAAATTATACCTGAAGCTGTAGCACCTATATGTTCATCAATCTGAAAAATCTTCTCTATTGCTTCTGTGACAACCAGAGGATCAACTATCCTCTTGTCTGTGACAAGAAGTACTCCATCAGAACACACCATACCTATGGCAGTAGAGCCCTGCTTAACAGTCTTCTTTGCATACTCCACCTGGAGCAGTCTACCGTCAGGGCTGAACATGGTGATCGCCCTATCGTATCCCATCATTTGATGATTGATTGACTCCATTTCTTAACCTCCTTTCATAAGTAATGCGAAATTGCTTTCTTTATCATGCCGCTCGCGCCCATTGACCGGAATATGACATCCTGACCACCTACATTAGTTATAAGGGATAATGATGCGCGAAGCCTATCAAGAGACTTGTTACCTACACGGATCAGTCCTTTTTTTGTGGTTGTGTCAAATTGGTCACGTAAGACAATAATTCCTGCCTCTGCGCAGCCCAGCTCTCCCATAAATCTTAAAGTTGATCCCATTATGGCATCTGAAACTGCCTTAAAATCGCCTACAGGTCTATCTGAGATGATTTCAAACGCCAAATAACGTTTTCTATCTCTTAAAGACGGTAATAAAGGCTTTATTTTCCTTTTAATCTTCTGTTCACCTATAACTTCAATATTTAACAGAGAAATAATAGTAGGTGCTTATTTCTCTTCTCTCTCGCAGATACACAAGAAATAACAGGTCTTTATAAAGGTTTTTGTTTTGTGAATTCGCGTTTTCTCGCCTTAAGAGGAGCGTCTTCCTGCTGCTTAAGCCTTACAGAATATCCTGCTATCACATTTCTCAACTTCTTTGAATGAATCTCAGCAAGATCTGCAAGAGCCTCTTTATTCTTCTCAAAATTTGTAGAGAATCTGTTTGGATACGCTAACACCAGTTTCTTAGTTGTCCTCTTAATCATATCTGTCTTGACTCTGCCCATATAATATTTTGGATTTGGAACTATTATATAAATTATGCGGTCAGGTGGGCACTGTAGCAGAATCTAGTGGTTTAAATATAAGTCCTCCTTGATGGTTTTGTAAGGTAACATCACCAAAAAGGAGGTTGATAATAATGGATGTTATAC
>JABMQF010000120.1 GCA_013203345.1 Candidatus Woesearchaeota archaeon | reverse complement strand
CCACCGTACTGTCCAGAATTAAACCCTATAGAAACTTGCTGGAAAATAACAAGACATGACGTAACAAACTCAAATTATTTTCCAACAATTGAAAAATTAAAGGCACGTCTGGAGAATTTTTGGCAAAGACACGATTTCACACTCAATTTTATTAATTACTTATGTCCGTAACTAATAGAACGATATATTTATAAATGATTAAATAAATCAATGATGCAGATACATGGGGGTGTATGTCTAAAAATGAGGTATACAAAAATATTTGTAATGTTCATTTTATTGATTTTTCTTCTACCTACAGTTCTGGCAATAGATCAGGTAGTTATCAATTCCAAGGATTGGCGTGATGTATATACAGGTATGATGTATGCGAAGTATATGGATTTAGATGTCCATTATGTCGCAGAGGAGACTCATGGTCTTATGTTGATTACTAGTGTTCTGAACAAGAATAATCCTGATGTTCTACTTATAGAAAATAGTAAAAATTTCTTTATCGCAGGTTATGAATCAAATCTTAAATCCGCTGGATTCAATGTCGAGAAGTATGCATCACAAGATCCAAAAGATACTAACCTGGAATTTGCGAAAATAGCGGTTGATTCAGGCAACCTTAAATCTTTTATAATAGTAGATAGTGCGCTTGGATACAATGCTATGTCTGTGGCTTCTTATTCTGTTCTAACTTACTCTTTTGTCATATTTGCAGATAACACAAATATTGATGAAGTATATGATTTTATACAGGATAATCAAAGACCAGTCATATTATATGGAAAGGTTGATAGAGAAGTCAAGTCAAGGCTAAACGATTTCAATCCGAGAGTCATTGATGAAGGCGATAAATACTCTAATAATATAGAGATTGTGAAGCTATTTATCAAAGAAAGTCCTGTTAGACAGGTTATATTTACACATGGTGAAGTCATTGAACCAGGTCTGTTCTCAGATGATTTTCCAGTGCTTTTCATAGGAGTCTCTAATGTTCCTGACCAGGTCATTGATTACATACACACTTCAGATATAACTACGGGTGTTGTTGTTGGATACGAGCTATTTGACAATGCCAAGAGAATCAGAGAAGAGACCGGAATAAAGGTTTACCTTAAATTTGGACAGGGGCGAAATTCGGAGATGCAAGCTCTTGATATCTTTGAGCTCCCAAAATACCTGCCTAATATACAGATAAAAACAGTAAGGTATAATACAGTAACACAACAGCTTGAAGTGGTGTATGAGAATAAAGGTGATTTCTTTGCTTATGTACAGGCACTGTCTCATGATTTACAAGTCAACAATGAAACAATACAGGTTGTTGGTGATGAGGAGGCTTTTTTCATGAGTAGAGGTGATGTTTTGGCCATGACATATGATATAGACCTTTTGGACTATCTCGATGAAACAATTTTAGTTAAAAGTAAGGTCACACTCGGCGAGAGTCCAAAATCAATGACTAAGTTATTGAGTTGGAATGGAATTCTTGAGGTTGTATCAGTAGAAGATAATTCTGTTGCTAACATGGAAAGCCTTGTATTTAACCCGAAAAAACAAGTCTTTGAACTTGTCATAATCAATCCGGGAATTGAGAAAGCAATCTACGTAGATCCAGAGATTGTAGATTTGGTTGTGGCTGGCAGTACTAATTTTTACGGTGGTTCGCAACAGAGAATAGCTCCTGGTGCCAAAATGAAATTTGAGATACCTGCACCTATGGAACCTGAAGATTATTCTGATAATCCTGGTATAAATGTTAGGGTCAGATATGGTTCTAGAGCTGATGGTTTGGTAAAATCACTGACACAGGAATTCGAGCTTGTCTTAAAGACGGATTATGCAGTGGTAGTTGCGGTCTCAGTTGTAGTGTTGGTCATAATACTACTATTCCTTATCTGGAGGAAGAAGCGGCCGACAAGGCATCGCAGGGCACGTCATCCTGCGCATAGATCGAGACAGCGGTACAGGTAACTGTCTGTAGCGGTTAATTTTTTTCATTCTTTTTTTGTTTCTTTTTTAGAATTTTTCGAATTTCCCTAAGGGGTTTTGACAACTTAACGAATCACAAAGTCTTTCTGATTTCAATGTTTCAAATTCTCTGACTTAGCATTTTTTTCCTGCTTGTGCAATCACTGTTGCCACGCTCGCAGTTTATAGGATGTTTAAGTTTAGACACAACAGCCGTGTAGCTACACATGTTACTATTAGCTCGCTAGGTGGCAGCAGTAACACAAGCAGGGTTGGATTTATTGGTTGTGTGGGTGCGAGCAGGGTTGTTGTTATTGGTTGTGTGGGTGTGGGTGTTGTTGGTGTTATAGATTGGGAGGTTTGCGTCTCTATCATAAATTTTATATAAGGGAGGGGTATGATATGCTCTATGCGTATTGAAAAAAGAGAAGTGATAGTTGTAGTTGTTCTACTATGCGTTGCGCTTTCTATTTTGGTTTATGCGTTTATCTCAGAAGGAGGCATTCTTGGATTTGCTGCATATGATCGCGCAAAAGGAGGTAATGTTACAGAGTTGGATTTACATATGGATATATTTCCTTATTGGGTAGGGTATTATGGTAATCTGACTGAGTATAATATGACTGATCCTGACAACATCACTGTTGAGAGAAATTTCACTGCGATACCACAAAATCTCGGCCTGTTTGTCTGCGGAAAAGGAGATCTCTATGCGACCTTGTCCACAAGGCACCGCAATTCGACAGAGTTTCCAACAATACCTCACTGGGATTATCTCAATTCCTTTGTCCCTGCGACAACAGCAGAATTTGACACTTATTTTGATTTTGACACTTTATCACCTGTGCACAACATAGTAAAAGGGGCTGCTGTGTTCAATGAGACTAAGGTCTTTGAGGTCGCTGACAATAACCAGACAGTGTTGGGCTTCACAATCAACTCTGTCAATGGGACATATGAAGCAGGCCTTCTCAAGGATTTGTGGGGAGATATAATCCTTGTTTTCAGGCTTGGAAAAGGATACACGTTCCATAACCAATCAGCGGACTTCCAGATCATGCTGCCTTTTTCACCTATACAGAACATAACATATTTCTTTTTCCAGGACGCACTTGACGATTGTGACTGGCCTCCTCTTCCAAGACCTAATTTGTCTATCACACTTCATCCTGATGGAGTTAGCGCAATACTCAACTGGACAAACATATCTCTTGCAAGAACATATAACCTATATTATGTGGATAACATGCCAGATATAGTTGAGATGACTCTTGAAGACATGCCTTTAAATTACACTATGATAACGGGCATAACTGAACTAAATTATACTGATGAACCTCTTGATAGTATAAAGCAAAGGTACTACAAGGTAAGCGCTTATAGATTCCCACTCGAAAACTTAACATGGGACAGGGTTGGTAAGTACACATATAACCTTAGTGCAAGCAGCAACGGAATCTTTGGTTCTAATCTTATATCTATCCCTCTGATAACTAATCAAACTTTTGAATCTTTTCTGCAGAAATTTCCTGCTACTATGGGTCCCAGGCCTGCACCGCATATACTAAAGCTCGATAGGAATGATCCTGAGTCCCAACCCTGGGGTCTGCACATCAGAGGATGGAATGACCATTACAAAGACTATCCGCTTGAAAAAAACGAAGGATATATACTCATCATCAACGAAACTTATCATAGGGCAACTGTTGTAGGTTATGTTAGTCCGAGAACAACAATAAAATACAAGTCGAGTTTAGACGGTATATTAGGATCTAATCTTGTTGGTTTCCCTTGGCCGCACCACACTTTTGATTCATTCCTACAGGAGATACCTCCAGAAATCGGACCCAGGCCTGCACCGCATATACTTAAGCTTGATAGAAGCGATCCTGAACAGCAGCCATGGATACTTCACATACGTGATTGGCATGATTTTGGATATGCTATTAATATGACTATTGGTGAAGGATATGTTGTGATAGTCAACCAATCTTATAATCACGCGGTCGATTACAAATGAATGCAAATAAAATATTTGTCAATAATAGAATCTTTATTTTAACAATGGTAATGATAATAACTTTGACATTATTCGCTTCAGTAGTATCTGCAGACTTTTTCAGTCCTCATTCTGTATCTGGTTTTTATGTTGATTCCGATGGAGAAATTATTGTTGGAGTACCACTTGATGTTCATGTTCGGGTCTGTGTTGGTCTTCCATGCGTGGAATATAACTGTACCACTCGCGACGCAGTTATACTGACTTTTGATAATGGGGGCTATTACTATACTTTCAGTGACAATGAAGATGATGAGTTGGTATTTGATTTTAATCCATCAATTTCTTGTGATAACAGTGTTTCTGCAGGAGATCTTATATGGTCTACTCCTGAAGAGAATGTTGATTGTACAATTCTTACAGATAATGTTGTTCAGGTAAGCGCAGGAGGATCTACATTTGTTGGAGAAACTGTTGCTGACTGTCCAGGTTATAAACCGCCAGGGCCAGGACCTGGAGGAAAAGGTGGTTCTGGTGGAGGCGGCGGAGGCGGCGGAAGTGGCGGAGCTTTGCCTTCGGAAGAAAAAGATATCATAGATATAATCTATTTTAATCATATTTACAATCCTGTTACAGGATTATTAGAATTGAATACACTTATTGAGAACAAATTATACAATAATTATCCTGAATTAGATGTCCACATAATTTTCAAGGATGTAAATCAGAGAATTATTTTTGCACCTTCTGATAAAGTATCGTTGGATCCTCTTAGTAGCAGGGCGATTGATTTTGAGGCTAATAATGTCAAGCTTGACACAAACATTTACCTGGCTGATGTTAATGTATTCAAAGATGGAAAGCTTGTCAACACCCGTACTTTCAGGGTGATGGTGATTGTTTCGAGAGAAAAAATTGATGATATTGTGAATAGGGGTGCAGGAGGTTATGTTGAAGATAACATCACAGTTGATTCCTATATGTATCTGAGAGGACCTTTTATGGAGAATCCTCTTCCTGTCAGGAAATTGTATGTATATCACGCATTCTTTATCATGATAATACTGATTATCTTGTTGATAATAATTGCTTTGCTTGTTCTTGTATATCGGAAGAAGAAGAGAACTGGACCAAAGAAATTGAAGATTAAGATTTAGGATTTTTGTTTAATTCAGGGTATTAGAGCGTTTAAATGCTTTTTTAAGTGGTTTTGACTTTTTTTATTATATTTTTCTTGTTTTTTATGACTATGTGCTGTTATTTTGCTGTATGTGCTGTTGTATCGAAACCTTTTTATATATGTATTACACATGATATTCTAAATTTTGGGTTATTTGATGTAATATTTAATATTGTATTTAATATTATATTTGGTATTACATGGATTTTGTGATATTACGCGGGTTTGTTAATTGATCAGACAGTGACTGCATGAGATTCAATACAAAGTTATGGAAGAGAAGTCAGAAAAGCTTCGCGACAACAATACCCCACGTCGCGCTGTTCCAGTTAGATGAATCTAAAAAACATGAAGTTGTTTGGGAGTATAATTCTGAGATAGGTAAATGGACTATTAGTTTCAAGGAGGTTGAGGACAAATGAAAATCCTTTCACCTCGAAATAAACTTTTCATTTTCTTTGCTCTAGTATTGGCAATCACTGTAATAACAATATCTGCATATGCTATTGACGATCAACCAGTATCTTCTTTTGATATGACAAATCCTCATGCAATATCAGGATATTATCTTAAAGATACTGGCGGCCCTGCTGTAGGGATTCCGGTTGAGGTACATATTATTGTCTGTGTAGGAGTAGTACCTCCTTGCGTAAACTATAGTTGTACATCAAATGTTTCGATTGACACACTTGATAATGGTGGTTATGAGTATGCGTTTAGCACAGACTACAATGAGTTCTACTTTGACGCGTACCCTACCCTGGAGTGCGACACTGCAATTGGATCCGGAGATAGAGTGTGGACAACAGCCAACGGAACATCTGTATACTGCATTGATGGTATTTCCACAGAGACACTTATCAGCGCAGGACAGACAACATTTGTCGAGAATGTCACGCTAGTGAACTGTTCAGAGCCTTGGTCGCCTAATGTCACACTAATCTGGCCGCCTGATGGTTATGACACTAAGAACGGAACAGTTCCTTTTACTTATAATGTCACAGATGATTCAGAAGTTGATAATTGCTCATTGATATTCAACGGATCAATAATTCAGACAAACCATACAATTGAAGTCAACCAAACACTTAACATAACACCTCCTAAACTGAAGAATGGTAAGTATAACTGGAGTATAAATTGTACAGATGAGTGGGGTAATGAAGGTGCCAGTGAATCAAGGATACTTAATGTATCAAAAATAGGCAGAATACAAATACATTACACTAATCCTCCTAATAACTCTAAAGTAGATCAGTACAGCTTCTTTTTTCTCACAGCAGAACTTAACTGTATCGACGGTATGTGCGGAACAATAAATTCAACTACTTTCGTATTATCAAGTCCTAATCCTACAATGATGCTACCTATAACACCTGCACTTCCTTTCTATACTATCTCAGATAACCCTCTCGAGGCTGATGATTTTTCATGTATGACATTTATGCATGAGGATGATGTCTGCACTATAGCCTGGGACGTCAATGCATCAGGAAACATATACAACAATTCACAATTCCATGCGTGGGCTAACTCGACACAATATGCTAAGGTGCATAATGTATCACCTCCAATAAACCTAACAATATGGGACTTAAGAGAACCTATCGTTGTCCTTGTCAATGCTGATCCATCAACAATTGCTCAGAAAAACTGGACAAACATAACAGCTAACATAACAGACAATACAGTAGTCGACACTGCTCTGGTCAACATAACAGCACCAGATGGTTCATGGTATGTATACCCTATGATACCCACGGGAGGTGATGTGTGGTACTATGTATACAATACAACACTATATACACTTCCTGGTCTGTACAATGCAACAGTAATAGCAAATGACACATTTGGAAATGTCAATGACACTGAATGGGCAACATTCACTGTCGAGGATAAAACAGCGCCCGAATGGTCAAACAACAAGACATCTCCTGATTCAGGATCAGAGTATGCGCCTGGAAAAGATTACCAGTTCAACCTAACATGGACAGATAACATACAGGTGGATGATGTCATAATCGAGCATAACTTGACAGGCAGCATACAAAATATAACTGTTACGGATAGAGTCGGTGATGAATACTATTATGATTTCAGCGATCTACCTGCAGGAGAATACTATTGGAAAGAGTATGCTAATGATACTAGCAATAACTTTAACGCTACACCTGTATGGGTATATATTGTTGAGAAGGCAGATCCTGTGCCATTGATGAACTTATCCCTTAATGGCAATCAGACTAACCTAACACAGGTGTATGGAACAAATACTGTGGCGGATTCGTTGAAATCATTCACAGAAGGATCACTTGACCTTTATAGGAATGGCACGCTAATTGATTCAGGACAAACCCCTTCAGATACAACTCTGCTCCCTGTCGGTTACTATAATTATACCTTGATATATGAAGAGACACAGAACTACACATACGGCGATAAGACTCTTATGGCAAATATAGTTCCTGCAATACCCATACTGACACTTGATGTCACGGGTGGTTGGAACCAGACATACCCTGCAGCAACCACGGTCAACTGTACTGCAGATACAAACCAAGTCGATCCTAAATTATACATTGATGGTATAGAGATTATAAATCCATATAGTATACAGCATGCAGCAGACAATTATAATTACACGTGTAATGTAACAACCACTCAGAACTACACAAGCGCGCAGGTTTCAAATGAGCTTATCATCAACAAGAACATATCATCCTGCAGTCTGCTATTCGCCCCTTCACCACCACAAATATATCCTCAATCAGTTAAGGCAAACTGTACCTGTACAAATCCTGAAGAAGATGAGTATATGACTCGCGATTCTGTTGATGTCACAACAGAGAACAACATTTTTGTCCCTCTTCCTGCAGGATTCCTAAATTACAATTGTTCAGTACCTGAAACACAAAATTATACCTATGCTCAGGCAATTGGGCTGTACACACTTCAGAAGAACATAACTGCAATTAACCTCACAATAAATGGTCAGGATTCAAATGTAACTGTTGTTTGGAATTCAACAGTTAACTATAATGTCAGTCTATTACCTATTGATGACATAGCAGGACTATATGATAATAATTTGCTCCTGACAAATTCACTAACTCCATTCAACTTTAGCAAGTATTACAGACATATAGGAACTCATGAGATCACTGCCAACTACACTGGCAATCAGAATTACACAAATTCAACAGACACACATTATCTTCACGTAGTAGATATAGTTCCACCAAATGTCACACTCCACGAACCTGAAGATGGTTATTGGAATGACAGCACAAGATTTGTCAATGTAACATTCAACTGTTCTACCTATGATGATTACAACCTGAGCACAGTATCTTTGTATTTGACAGACCGTAATAATAACTCATTTTCTCCTGCAATAATTGAAAACATAGAAGGAACATACAACCTAAGTAACTGGACAATAGAACTTCACGCAGGAGATTATACCTGGAACTGTTTTGTGAATGACACAAGTGGAAATGAGGGTTGGGGCATCAATAGAAGCTTTGATCTTAATTTCAGTATACCGCTTATAGGCGTAGTGCTTGTGAAGAATATATGGTATGAAGAGGATGATAATGATACCATAGTGTATAGGATAGACAACACAATACATAACTATGCTG
>JABMQF010000119.1 GCA_013203345.1 Candidatus Woesearchaeota archaeon | reverse complement strand
TTTTGATTGTACTAAAAATCGACCTGTCGAAGGAATTATCCTAACAAAGATACTTTCTGACAATTTTTATGATGCTCCTACTTTAGGTAGCGGTGTGGCACTCGCGACGGATTTTTATGATTATGAAGATGGGAGAATTTATAAATGACCCAATTAGGGTGAATCCATGGAACCAAATCTAGTGAAAATAACAGTTCTCCAGTATAAGGTTAAGAGATATGATAGACAATACAACCTAGACAAGACAATTGAATTACTGGAGGAAGCAGTGAAAGAAAAGCCTCATTTCATCCTGATCCCTAATTATTTTCTGCAGACAGGGCTTGAGACTCTACCTGGGGAGACGACCCGCCTTTTGGCAGACATCGCAAAAAGACATGATACTTATATCATTGGAGGAATCGCTGAAAAGACAGATGAAGACAAGGGTTATAATTCCACTTTCTTGATCACTCCTAAAGGCGAAGTCAAGGTGCTGCAATCAAAGATACACATGATTGAAATGGAAAAAAAGAGATTGAAAGGCGCTTCCAGATTCTTTGCCGAAAAAACTGAACATGCTGTGATCGGAGCCGTGATGTGCGGAGATATATTCTATCCTGAAGTAGCGAGATCAGTGGCCTTGCTTGGAGCAGAAATAATCTTTGTCCCTTCCATCATGGGGGGATTGACCCTGAATGGTCTGGACCTGTTATCCAAGGCAAGAGCTGTAGAAAACCAGTGCTATGTGGTCAATGCGAATGCTATCCCCTTCGAGATCTCGGAAGAACGGCCTGATTTCTTATGGGGGAGAAGCGGTTTCTATGCCCCCTTCCTGGATGGGATAACAATAAAGAAGATGGGGGCTGAAGAGGGGTTATTGTCAGTTGTCTTAGATATGGACGAATTGAGGGAAATGAAACAGACAAGCAAAATCGACGCAGATACACATGAAGGATTAGCAGACATAAGAGGAACAAACATGTTCTTCTCAAGAAGGCCTGAAGATTATAGCATAATAACAGATAAGGAAGTACAAAAGAAGTGGGACGATGGAAATATCAAGACCGTGCATAAGCATGGAAAGCACTATTGCGAAATCCGGCTTTGATTGCGATTTTGACATGCAAATCGCGACCAGCTTATTGGAAGCACATAGGATATTTGGGGAAGTAAGGTATTCTGAAAGGCTGGGGATGCTAAAGACTTATGGGAAAGCCAATCTGACCCTTTCTTCCAACGGGGATGTTGTCCTGAAACCTGTTGGTAACAAGGAAGAGGCATTCCTTTTCTTCAAAAGGCTTGGCATGATATTGTTGCCTGCTAAGCTGTGCAAAGAGGAGAATATAGCCCTGTTAAATTGCATGAGAGTCACTTGCGATAAGGGGTGCTGGAAAACCCTACGATTGAAGGATGAGAAAGATGAAAGAGCATAGGGCGGATTTTCCTTGTCTGAGCGTCAAGAAGAATGGCAAGCCAGTGATATACTTCGATAATGTCGCGACCACGCTCAAGCCTCAACAGGTCATTGACGCGATGAACTATTATTACACCAACTGCTGTGCCAATGTCCACAGGGGAATACATAAGATGTCTGAAGAGGCTTCGGGATTATACGAAAGATCAAGGGAGACTGTCTCTGATTTTCTAGGGGTGGAGAATAAAGAGGTCATCTTCACGAAAAACGCGACAGAATCGATAAACCTTGTCGCGCATTGTCTTTGTAAAGGGAATTTCCTCAGGCAGAATGGCAGAGTATTGACGACTACAATGGAGCACCATTCAAACATGGTTCCCTGGCAGGCCCAGAATCTATCCTTAGGGTTCATCAAGGAAAAGGATTATGCCCTGGATATAGAGGATCTGAAGGAGAAGATAAAGGGGACCAATCTCCTTTCGATAGTTCACGTTTCCAACACCACAGGGGCGATAAACAACATAAAAGAAGCTGTTGAGATAGCACACGATAATGATTGTCTGGTGCTTGTCGACTCTTCACAGGGAGTTCCGCATATTAATCTGAATCTTAAGGAGTTGGATGCTGATTTTGTAGTGTTCTCCGCACATAAGATGCTGGGCCCCACAGGTGTGGGCGTGCTGGCAGGGAAAGAGGATATACTAAACAAGATGCCTCCTTTCCTATACGGAGGGAACATGATAAAGCATGCCTCCTATTCTTCCCATGAATTCAATGTCCTGCCTTACAAATTCGAGGCAGGGACACCTAACATAGCAGGCATCATAGGATTCGGGGCTGCGATAGATTACCTGAAAAAAGTGGGGATGGAAAATATCAGGGAGCATGAACAGGAATTATTGAGATTTGTCCACAGAAGGATGAAGGAGATACCTAATCTCAATACTTATGGTCCGTCAGAACTGAAGGACAAAATATCCTGCATACTGTTTGATATAGATAAGATGGACAGCCACGATATAGCATATACTTTAGATCAAGCCGATAACATAGCAATAAGGTCTGGGATGCATTGTTCAGAACCGTTTGTCTCAAGAATAAACCCTAAGGGGCTGGCCAGGGCATCTTTCTATTTCTACAATACAAAAGAGGAAATAAATGTCTTTTTGGACGCTCTGGAAGAATGTTCCAGGACTTTTTCAAATTAACTATACGGCTATAATTCAATATTCTCCGGAAATGGGGTTGCACAGTCATTGTCATAGGACGGAGGACTGTCTGTAGGGATGCGCAAGTGTCATCAGCAACAGATTTCGAGGTTGATAATGTTATGGCGCAAAAATTTCACCTGAAATTTTTAAGAGTGGTTTAACACCTTGCCATTCATGGTGAAATTTTTGGCATGCTCAAAGCCATTCGGCTTTGGCACACCAAAACCTGCAGGTTTTGATTGATCAGATTGGGTTCATACCCCGCAGCTGCGGTTGGGTTTTTGATTGTACTAAAAATCGACCTGTCGAAGGAATTATCCTAACAAAGATACTTTCTGACAATTTTTATGATGCTCCTACTTTAGGTAGCGGTGTGGCACTCGCGACGGATTTTTATGTTTTTCTATTTACT
>JABMQF010000118.1 GCA_013203345.1 Candidatus Woesearchaeota archaeon | reverse complement strand
CCCCTTCGGGAAAAGTTTTAAGCTTTGCTTGAAACCCTGTCGAATCTTTGATTCGGCAATGTCAGAATTTAGTCCAACAGCATCTTTGCCAAACTGAAATAAGCACTTCTGCAAAGACTGAATCAGCACACCTTAATTGACAGACCCACTGACTTATTACATACTGTGTAAGGTTAACTTTATAAATATCAGGCACGCATCATTTTGATTGTGGTAGTTTTGACAAATACAATCGTGACTCCTTGGGAAGTGAAAGGTAATATTGATTATGATAAGTTGATTAAGGAGTTCGGAGTATCTAAACTGGATGATAAGCTTCTCAAAAAATTGGAAAGTCATACAGGTGAATTACATCATTTCTTGAAACGGGGTGTTTTCTTTGCGCACCGTGACCTTGAGTTTGCACTAAAAGAGTATGAAAAAGGAAAGAATCTTTTTTTGTATACTGGTTGTGGACCTTCTGGACCTATTCATATGGGTCATGCGATGATTTGGATGTTCACCAAGTGGTTGCAGGAAAAACTGGATGTTGAGCTTTATTTTCAGTTTACTGATGACGAGAAATTCATGCTAAAGAAAGATCGTTCTTATGAGGATATCCAGAAGTGTTTGTATGACAACATGTTGGATGTGATTGCTCTCGGGTTTGATCCGAAAAAGACGCATTTCTTGGTAGATACAAAACACGCGAATATTATGTATCCTGAAGCGATTAAGGTCGCGAAGAAGATAACATTTTCAACAGTTAAGTCTGTTTTTGGATTTAAGAATGATACAAATATAGGTATGATATTTTTCACTTCAATGCAGGCAGTTCCTGCTTTTTTACCTTCGGTGATTAAGAAAAAGAAAATGGCTTGCTTGATTCCGCATGCTATTGATCAAGATCCTCATTTTAGGATTTCACGGGATGTTATCCCTAAGCTGGGTTATCCAAAGCCTGCTTCAATTCAATCAAGATTTCTCCCCGGTCTTGCAGGTATGGCTGAGGAAGGAAAACTTTCTTCATCTACAGGTGTTGCTATCTATTTGACGGATGATCCTAAAACTGTTAAGAATAAGATCAATAAGCATGCATTCTCTGGTGGGAGAGAGACTGTTGAAGAGCACAGAAAGTTAGGAGGCAATCCAGATATTGATGTTTCATATCAATGGCTCTCATTTTTTGAAGAGGATGAAGATAAGCTAACAAAGATATATGATGATTACAAGTCAGGTAAGCTATTAAGCGGTGAATTGAAACAGATACTAATTGACAAGCTTAATCTGTTCTTGGTAGATCATCAGAAGAAGAGAGAAGAAGCTAAGAATAGAATTGATGATTTTATGTTTAAGTATTAGGTGTGCTGATTTAGTATTTCTGCGTATTATGTTTTTTACAGGTTATGTCAAAACCTTTATAAATACCAACATCCTACAACATCTTATCAAAAAGAGGTGCCAGAATATGTGGAAAGTAGCTCCATTGAAGAGCAGTTTCATGCTCACATCCATGATTGGTTTTCTGATTACTGTAATTTATACTGCTTCAGGCAGGCTAAACTCTGACTGGGGTGTTGCCCTGGGTTTTGTTTTTGCTCTGATGTTTGTCGCTTCTATCATATCAATGACTCGTGCACCTATAGAGATGCAGCTAGATATGGTGCGGCCTCCGCCGCCATCTAAGCGCAGGAAGCCTCACAGGAAGCCTGTTGAGGAGGTTAAACTTCCTCCCAAACGCAAACCTTTGACTAAGAAGTCTGCTAAGAAAAAGACTTCTAAACCTGCTAAGAAAAAAATAGTGAAGAAGAAAGCGGTAAAGAAGAAAACAGTAAAGAAGAAATCAGCAAAGAAAAAAGTCGTAAAAAAGACTTCTAAGAAGCCGAAAACGGCTTCAAAGAAGAAAAAATAATTTAGGAAGCTATTTTTTCTTTTTTTTAGTCTCTTTTGTTACTTCTGCTTCTACTTTCTTGGGTAGTTTTTTGAACTTTCCCCAATACTTGTTGAATTTGTCTTTGCAGCGTTGTTCCTTATAATGCACAACATGGCCCGCGCGTTTTCTGAAGAGAGTCATAGCTGAACTGAGCACATGGCTTTGCATGTCCATCATGTTTTCATCCTTCATAACATTTCGTGCGTCAGCGATGCATTGTCTGAGGAGGAACAGGTTTTCTTGCCGCGCCACCTGCTCGACCTCCCTCTCTTCCTGTGCTGTCAGGAACATCTCTTCCCACCGTGGAAAGTTGCTTCCTTGTACTTCTCTTGGATATGTTTTACTGAATACCATACATCCTATTACGCATGGGACGATTATAAATTATTTTGAAAAAGTTTCGGATTTCCGACGGTAATATTGAATAATTTCATGGTTCAAAAGCATATTATTCATGTGTCTGTATTTGATTCGGATAAGCTCCAGATTTAGAATCAGTTTTTTCTTGAAGATTTAGAATTCTTCTTTCTTAATCTTTATCGCACTAGGACTTTCTCCGCCGTGCCAGGTGAATCTAGGTCTTATTCTCATAGGGTATAGTTTTTCATTAGAGTCGTCAAATATGACTCCTGAACCTTTTACTCGTGGGAGTTCATCGATAGCTTTTGTTAAACCTTCTCTCATGTAGCTCTGTGTGAGCAGACCAAGAGCCTCCACATCCATTCGCGCAGTGATTCTATGAGATAGTACTATATCACTTTGCGTCATGACGTCTGTGTGTATTTTTCCTGGCTGTTGTGTTGCGAGTATTAGGGATATTCCTGGTTGTCTTCCTTCTCTCATTATTGTTATGAGGGGCATTGTCGCCGCATTAACATCTTTAGGGTCTTTTGGAAGGAACTCATGTGCTTCATCTATGACTAGCCAGACAAGTGGCATGTCTTGTTTCTTCTTGCCGACGTCTTCTGTTGAGAAGTAATCCATTGTGCTATGCACGAGTTCATACTCTTCTTTCTTTCTGGCCACCATTCTCTGAATGAACAGTTTCTGTGACACAAGACCGACTATCAGATATTTGATTTTCCAACCGCCAGGCATTGTTGCATAACAACTTACATCGAGTATAGTGACTTGTCCTGGTGCTGCTAATTCGCTGAGGGGTGTACCATTTATGTCAAATACTCCCCATGATTCTGTGCTTCTGAATCTGTTTTCAAGCGCGTCCTTGACTGGTTGCTCTGATCGGATGTCTTGCTGAGATGCCTGTACCAGATCGTCTATGCTGAATTCTCCTTTTGTTTTCCTTAATTGGTGGATAACCCTTTCAACAAGTATTCCCATAGGGTCATTAGGCTTTATATCGAATGCACCGCACCAGTCTGTTGCGTCAAGCTCAGATGGTTTTATTGAGAATGCCCTGTCTGTTGGTATCCCTTCTTCCTTATATTTTTCAAAGTAAGCGACAGGTGTGTATATGACAATATCAAGTCCCTTGGGTTTATACCCCCATGATGCGAGAAGTTCTTCATCCTTCTTGTTAGGGTATTTCATTGTCCAGTAGACGCCCATAGTGTCAAGAAATATGAAGCTGAGGTTCTGCTTTATTTCCTTAGGTAGGTCTGCCATGCCTTCTGCTATAGCGCCCATGGTATATGATTTACCGCCGCCTCTCTTTCCGCATATAAACATTACATGAGCTCCTGCGACATCGAGATAGATTTTATTTGAAAGGCTAGTGACTCTTCCCATCTTCACATACTGCTTGCCTATGAGAATTATACCTTTGTCTCCGTATTTCTCCCTGTCAGATGCGAGTCTTCCTACTATTATATCTCTACTCATGGTAATATCTTTTGTTGGTAGGCATTTAAAGGTTTATTATAACCTTTTGGGGACAATTCCAATATGGGATTTTCTGCGTGTATCTATTTGTTCTGCTTAAATTACCATGGATAAGATTTATATAGAATCAGCTTTCTATTCGGTAAAACATATTCGTGAAATTACGCATTGGAGGCGATATTTTTGGCAAAAGATAAAAAATCGAAGAAGCATGCTTCTCACTCAAAAAGAACGAAAAAGGTTGATAATAAACAGTATATTTTGGGTGCAGTCGTTATTGTTGTTCTTGTTGCGGTTGTAGCTGGCTTGCTATGGGCATCATACAGATCAGGATCTGAAAGAGTTTCGGCCCAGTCAGAGGGAGTTGCAGCATTTGTTGATGGAACACCTATCGAAATTGCTTATATTGATGATCAATATTCTCGGGTTCCTGAACAGTACAAGGAATTTGTCAAGAAGAGCGATCTGTTGAACCAGACCATAAATGAATTTGTTGTGATTGGCAAAGCAGAGAGTATGGGTATAGAGGTGACTACTGAAGAAGTAGAAGCAGAGGTTTTGGCAGCTATGGAGAGTTCTGGTATGAGTGAGGAAGATCTTATAGAGAGACTTGCTGAGCAGGGCTTGAGCCGTGATGATCTTGTAGGCATATACACAAAGCAGTTGACAATAAATAAGCTTCTTGAAAAGGATGTTTTTTCCCAGATAGATATTTCTGACGAAGAGATTGAGGATTTTTATGATTCTCGTATACGTGCTATGCATGTTCTGGTAGAGACAGAGGAAGAGGCTGAAGAGATAATAACAGATTTGATGCGTTTCTCTCTTGAAGAGATTGAGGATGGTTTTTCTGATATTGCGACAGCAAGTTCGACAGATCCTTCTGCAGCAAGCAATGGAGGAGATCTCGGAGAGTTCGGAAGAGGTCAGATGGTTCCGCCTTTCGAGGAGGCTGCTTTCTCACTTGAGGAATATTCTTTCACAGCAGAACCTATTCAGACTGACTTCGGTTATCATGTGATACTGAAACTTCCAAAGGAGAAGTCATTTGATGAGCAGTATGATGAGATAAAGGATGCTTTGTTGACTCAGAAAAAGGCTTCAGCAGTACCTGACTATGTTGCTAAGCTCAGGAGTGAAGCAGATATAGAGATACTTTACAAAGAGGAAGGTTCAGAAGCTCTTGTCTGATTTTTTTAATTTTTTTTATTTCAATTTTTATTAATTCTATACAAACACACAACAACAAGCACTGCCAGCGCCACAGATATCATGAATTTCTATTCCTGCAATAT
>JABMQF010000117.1 GCA_013203345.1 Candidatus Woesearchaeota archaeon | reverse complement strand
ATATTTTTTGCGCCGTCGTATTTATCGTCGGATATTGGAATATTTTGCAAAAAATAGCGCAAATAATCTGATATTTTGAGCTGCTGCGGCTCCAGGATTCAAAACTGTTCTACAGAGCCTGTATGACGAAAGGTTTTTAAATATTACTATCTAGGGATAATACTGGAAAACAGGACAGGGACTTAAATATGAAGCTATCCAACAAGCTTGTTGAAGATGTGGTTACCACAGTCGCAGGGGCTGATGTTCTACCACTTGTAAAACAGCTAAAAAACAAGAAGAATGTTTCTGAATTCAAATTGGCTGAATTACTAGAGCTAGAAATCAATATGGTGCGTAACATGCTCTACAGACTTTACCATGCAAATCTAGTTTCTTTTATTAGAAGAAAAGACAAGAAAAAAGGATGGTATATTTATTACTGGACATTCAAGATAAAACAGATTAAATATTTAGCAGTTACAATAAAGAAAGAAAAGCTAGAAAGACTAAAAGGTCGTCTCGAAAGAGAACAAGAAACTCAATTTTTCATTTGTCCAAGTAGCTGCATGAGACTTGACTTTGAACGAGCAGTCAACTTCGATTTTAAATGCCCTGAATGCGCAACAATAATGGAACAGGAATCTAATGAAGAAAAAGTAAAGCAACTTCAGGAGGATATAGCCACTCTTGAAAAAGAAGTATCATAATTAAGCAACTACACGCAATACCTTCGTATTTATACTATCTATTTCTGGTTTGAATACAAACGCAGTTTTTTCATCAAAATACCCACATCTGAACCTATCTAGAGATATGCCCGTTCTCTTTGAAAGCATTATTGCATAGAACAATGTCTGACAATCTGCATACTTCTCTTTGATTGCACCAGGCTTGTAATCCCATATCCATATTTTGCCATCTTCTATACGTAATATGTCTATATGACCTGTAAGTGGATCATCTGATCCAAAAAGTAATTTGTATAACTCCATCTCATGCGGGAGTAACCATATGGGAAGCTCGACGGCAATAGTTGATGAATCCATCTCTAGCATATAAACTTCTACATTAGAATGCGCTGTCCTGTACCTACCAGATGATAATCCTAATGCTGCAAGACTGCACACTTCGTGTCCATCTACTTGTACCTGTTTTGTATCTACTTTAAACTTCAGAGAAGATGATCTCGGCCCCACATCAAAATAATGATCAGGACACGCCTCAAGCATCTGCTCCATAAATCTATTCAGACTCATAAAGCAATCACTGCACAGTTTTGATGACTTAATAGTATGGACTCTATAATGATAGAACCAACCGTGCTTCAAAGACGTATGTCTAATAACCATTTTAAAAAAAAAAGAAAGTATTATTCCTTTTTAGCCTTTGATTTAGCACCCTTCAACAAAGATTCGATCTTTTTTTCTTCCTCTTCGATCTTGACTTCTTCTGCCTGTATATTGTGCGTTATTTTTAGAAGGTTTTCGTCCATTCTGGCTATCCTTCGCTCAAGTAATACAAGAATTCGAAGACTATACACGATTGCTGCGAGTGTTCCAATGATTATTGCCAGGGTCACCCCTTCCAGTCCTAGTCCTGCCATTTTTTATTTACCTCCTTTTGAGTATGATGAACTGATTTAAGTGATATATAGTATATAAAACTTACGAGTGTATAACTATAAAGATATGTAAGTTATAAGTTATTGATATATTAGAAAAAAGAACTAAAAATTACTTAGTTACAGATAAAGGTTTCATCCTCTGCCATTCTGTGTCAAACATCTTCTTAAGCGCTGATGCAAAGAAAGGTGTATTTACCCAAACGCCTGAATCATAAGTAGGATGCACTTCAGAATCATTCAAAAGCATGAATGTTATTTGTGTTCCATCTACAACACAAAATCTTGCATTTATAGACTCTGTATTCCGAACATCCGCAAGATGCTTGATGTCCCTTATCGTTTTTTCAATTTCCTTGGTTATAGGTACAGCTATACGTATTGTTACATTCCTATCTTTTGCTTTCTGGAAAAAAGATTTTAAATTGTCTACCTTTCTGATAAAACCTTCTGTTGTTGTCATAATATCAATACTATGGTTAGCCGACTTGACCATGGTCTCAAGATGATTATATAAATTGCTCCTACCTTTTACTGCGCCTGAAAGATCTGTTGGTTCGACCATTTCAACACCTTGAGTATGTAATAGTGTAAGTTCATTTAATATTTCGCTTCCTTTAAGATTATTAAGAATTTGTGTATGTTTATCTGCCGCATTAACAACTTTTTTCTTGACCCTTTCAAGAACTTCTTCAGGGGACACAGCAACATATTTGATGGGCTTACCCAACTTCATTATTATGAAACCTTTTTTCTCAAGACTTTCAAGAACATCATAGCTTCTTGATCTTGGTACATTAGCTATATCTGAAAGCTCGCCCGCGGTTGATATTCCTCGAGAAAGAAGAGCAGTCCAAAGCTTGCTTTCATAGGTATTAATACCGAAATCTTTGAGTTTGTTTAAAAATTCCTGCTGAACAATCATATCGATCTACCTTTTCTCAATTTTTAAAAGCCAAAACGGGCTTATTTAATAATATAAAACACATTTAAATCTTTAAATTTGAAAAAACCCACTAAAAAGCTTTAAAATGCCATTAAAATAGTTTATAGCACTTAAAAACCTTAAATACCAGTACTCTCTTTTTAATCAACAAAAAAACTAATTTTCAAACCAAACAATTTACTATTGTGTAGGTATAACCAATATATAAAGGTTTCGTTGATTTGCTATTAAGAAGTAATAAAACTAATAGATAAAACGCAATAAAGCAAATTTAACGCCTAACATCAAAATAATCGAATTTCTCATCAGGAAGCTTCTCCCAAACCAAATCGTCCACCTTAGCCATCAACGGCCCCATTTGACATAATCTCTTAAGCTTATCTAGATCGGATTTTTTACCGCTTGCAATAACCTCAACACACCCGTTCCTAAGATTGTGGACATACCCATAGATGCCAAGCTTATTTGCATTCTGTTTCACAAAATCTCTGAAACACACACCTTGGACCTTACCTTTGATTAAAATCCTCCAAGTCAACATATCCATACTATATCTCCCCTACCACACTATATCATCTCCTATTCTTGTTCCACTCCTCTTTATCATACTATTAGGAAGCTCAACCACATACATAGCCCGCTCTATACTATTATAAAACCTAAACGGCTTCAATCCCTCAACCAAATCTACAACTCTTTTATCCTCATCAAGAAATAGTATATCTATAGGATACACCACAAACATCATATGCATACTCTGAAACAAAGGTTTGCTGAACTCAAACACATAAGCTCGACGCAAAACCTCTGATCGATTAGTGAACATCAGACCTTTTGCCTTAGATAATATAGAACAGCACCTCTTAAAATCACCAGACAGCACATATTTTCTTGATTTGTTAATCACACCGGTTTTTGTCACCACTTTGAACAAACCCAAAAGATATAAAAAACTTGTCATACCACACACAGCAACATAAACGCTGAGAACTCAAAATAAAGCAAAATAAGCACCTTTTCCACACGAAACAAAGGGGGTACCACCTTTATAAAAAATAGTTTCTCAAATATATATTTTGAAATAATAGAATTTATAAAGGAAAAGGTATTTCTTATTTAAATTAATTATATTCAGCTTTTAAATGATTGGGGGTTTTAATATGACTACAAGAGACATTAGAGTTGTAAATATCGTTGTTTCATCTGCATTAGGGCATGATATCCCATTGGAGAAGATGGCAGCCACTCTTTCGAACACAGAATACAATCCAGAACAATTTCCAGGCTTAGTTATCCGAATAAAGGATCCTAAGACATCTGCATTGATATTCAACTCAGGTAAAATCGTGTGCACAGGTGCCCGTACACTTGAGGATGTACAGAAGTCCATTAAACAGATAATCAAGAGTTTGGAAAAAATCAACATAAAAATCACTATTGAGCCAGAGGTAACTGTCCAGAATATAGTCGCTTCAGGCGCTGTAGGTATGGACCTTAACTTAAACGTTCTTGCTATGAAACTGCAAAACACAGAGTATGAACCAGAACAATTCCCAGGTCTTGTGTATAAACTCAATGTTGAACCTAAAGGAGAAAAAATATTCAAGGCTACGTTCTTGCTTTTCTCCAATGGTAAGATTGTCTGCACAGGCACCAAGTCAGAACATCAGGTGCATATGGCATTAGATGCTCTAATAGAGAATCTCAAGAAGGTTAAGTAAGTCTTCTCTGTTTTCCCGGTACTAAACCGGAATTTTTTTGTTTTTTTGATAACAACTTATTTTAAGAGGGAATGATACTATAGCATTAGCTGTATTTTTGAAAAGTTTTAAGCTTTGCTTAAAACCCTGTCAAATCTTTGATTTGACAATAAATAGAGGTTATTATGGATGTTTCAGAACAGATAAAGAAGTTTGAGAAATTCATAGAGCAAAATTATCACGCTGATCTGTTAGAGGCTATCAGCAGTGGCTTAAACTACATAGTTATAGACTTTGCTCGCCTTTCTCGTTTTGATCCTTCTCTTGCAGACCTTGTCTTAGACCATCCAGATGAGGTTCTAAAAGCGTTTGAAATAGGTATTAAGAATCTTGAAGTTCCAGATAATATTCGCAGATTCCTTGTCAGGCTAACTAACCTTCCAGCAAGTCAAGTCATTTTGATTCGCAATATACGAAGTGTAACTATTAACAAACTTATCTGCATGGATGGTATTGTACGTCAAAAATCAGATGTTCGCCCGCAAGTAACCTCTGCAAGGTTTGAGTGTCCTAGCTGCGGTAACATAATGTCAGTAATTCAAATAGAATCAAAATTCAAGGAGCCTACAAGGTGTGGTTGTGGACGTAAAGGAAAATTCCGTCTTGTTTCAAAAGAGCTCGTCGACGCTCAAAAAATTGTATTAGAAGAAATAACTGAACAGTTGGATGGAGGAGACCAACCTAAGAGAATAGATATAATACTAAAAAATGATCTAGTCTCCCCACTAAGTGATAAGAAAACTAATCCAGGTACTAAAATAAGGATTATTGGTTCTGTGAAAGAGGTTCCTATTCCTGCGAAAGATGGTGGTAAACTGGTCAGATTCGATTTGATGGTTGACGCAAATCAAGTTATACCTCTAGAAGAAAGCTTTGGTGACGTAATCTGGACAAAGGAGGAAGAGAAACAAATAATATCTCTTTCTCATGACCCTAAAATAACTGAAAAGCTCGTAAATTCCATGGCACCATCTATTTATGGTCATGATAAAGTCAAGGAAGCTATAATCCTTCAGCTCCTAGGTGGTATCAAGAAGACCCGTAATGATGGTGTAGTAACGAGAGGAGATATGCACATACTTCTAGTTGGTGATCCTGGCGCAGGTAAGTCTCAGATACTTAAAAGAGCTCAACTTATTGCTCCTAAATCTCGTTATGTTTCAGGTAAAGGTGCTTCTGGTGCTGGTCTGACTGCTTCTGTTGTACGTGATGAATTCTTACGTGGCTGGGCTCTTGAAGCCGGAGCCCTCGTCCTGGCAAACAAAGGGTTTTGTATGATTGATGAACTTGATAAGATGACAAAAGAAGACCGTGATGCAATGCATGAAGCTCTTGAACAGCAGACAGTAAGTATATCTAAAGCCAATATACAGGCAACATTAAGATGCGAAACCACAGTACTTTCAGCAGCAAATCCTAAATGGGGAAGATTTGACCCTTACGAAATACTAGGTAAGCAGATAGATCTCCCGCCAGCACTAATCAGCAGATTCGATCTTATTTTTCCTATACGTGATCTCCCAAACAAAGAGCAAGATGAACGTTTGGCAAGTTTTATTCTAAACCTGCACCAAACCAGTAATTCTGGCAAGTGCGATATAGATACAAATATGCTCAAAAAGTACATAGCATATGCTAGGAGAAATTGTTTTCCTAAGCTAACAGACGGTGCTTTGGAAGAGATAAAGAATTACTATGTCGGTATGCGTAACTCAGGTGGAAATGATGGTGGTGTAAAAGCAATTCCAATAACTGCGAGACAGTTAGAAGGTCTGGTAAGACTTTCTGAGGCGGCAGCAAAAACAAGGCTTGGTGAAAAAGTCTTGCGTAAAGACGCGAAAAAA
This sequence comes from Candidatus Woesearchaeota archaeon, assembly GCA_013203345.1. GTDB lineage: Archaea > Nanobdellota > Nanobdellia > Woesearchaeales > UBA11576 > JABMQF01. The sequence goes on along the minus strand of JABMQF010000117.1, from coordinate 10,973 downwards.
GCTGTTGAACTCCTTCATTTCTGTATGTCACAAGTAGGTGTAGATCCAGATACCGGTAAGATAGATATTGATGTGCTTACAACAGGAGTATCTTCATCTGCAAGAAGCAACATAATAATCATTAAAGAAGCGATTAACGAGCTTGAGAACAAGATAGGTAAGACCATACCTGTCGAGGATCTCATAAAAGAAGTTGAGAATAAGAACATCACAGCAGACAAAGCAGAAGAGGTTATTGAAAAACTAAAAAGGGCTGGGGACATCTTCGAACCAAAGAGAGGATTTATCCAGAAAATCTGATAACCTTACCGAAAAGATTTATATATTCTCGTCACAGACATGGCCACATGTTAAAAAGAGGTTCAAGATATATCTGCATGGTTATTGTATACATGTTAATTATGCCTATTGTTGACAGTTCTCTTGTTATGGCAGACTTCAACACAGGAGTTAGAGGTCATGATAATATCCCTGGATTTCGCAGGGCATTTGATGATATTACTATAATCAATGCATCACCTAATGGAGATATCACCCCTCTCCCACATCAGATAAAGATTCTTTCTGATCCAACCAGACCATTTGATTGTATTAAAAATAATGTTTCTGGTGATATAATTTGTGAAATGAGAATTCCAGGAGATATATCTCCAGGTATACACACATATGAGATTCAATTCTTTGATTTGGATGGAACTCCCGGTCCATTTAATATTTTGAGTCTTTATGCAGATGCATTGGCTCCGACAATTCATTCTTTTAGTATAATGCGTAATGGATCTTCTGTGCAGGCTTCTTACGCTATTTCTGATAGAGCTTGTGATGCTTGCCCTCCAGATATATGTGCGGGTGTAGAAAGGATTGAAATTCTGCTTGATTATGTCAAAGTAGGTGAAGTTTTTCCTTCACATGAGTCTTGCACATTACCTGCCAATACAACTCTGCTGGATATTCCTGAAAAACAAGGCACTTCAACCAAGACAGTGTGTATAGATGCTTATGACCGATTAGGACATAGATCATCTGATTGTATGGATATAGATATGGATTTCTCTCCTCCACAATTGATAAACGCAACAATTCTTTCTGCAGGTGTTCCTATAAAATACACAACAGGCACACCTATAGGTGGAACAGAAGTTGTAGCTTACTTCTCTGACGATTCTGGTGTTGATCTTAGTACTGTTGTAGCTAATTTTTCTTCTCTGAACACAAGACCCGAATTCATAAATGTATATCAGAAAATTGATATGTCGCCAGAAAATAAAGCAAGGTTCATAACAGAATGCTCTAACATATCTGAAAATGTAGTTAGGTGTTCTTGGAAAAATATTCTTATGATTATCCCACCAAATACTTCTGTTAATATACAATTCGAAGTATCAGATATTCACACCAACAAAGCAAATATACGCTCAGCATTGTCTGTTCTCTTCGATAATACACGACCAATAATAAAGGATATACGTTCGGGTATTGCTGATGATTCAGGCAGGTACTGGATTGGAAAAGGTAACAATACATTATTTGTTGATATTGTTGAGTCTGGTTCTGGTTTTAATGGAAAAAGACTATTTCTTGATGTGGGTGTTTTGGGTCCTCAGAAATATGCTAATGATTCCATTCTTATACACCCTAACAATTGCTCTCCATCATGGACTTGTGTTTATGATTACATCAATGTTGTCAATGACATTGAAAGTGGAAAACCGGTGACTCTTACTATATCTGGAGAATCTGGTGATGATGCAGGAAATTTTGCTTCAGGAACTACAAAAAATGCTTTCTATTACGATGCTGACCCTCCTAAAGTCATTAATATTGTCAACTCAAGTATCTGCCCTACAGCTCCAGAGACCATAGAGTATATTATCAACATATCTGAAAGATTTTCTGGTGGAGTTACCGCATCTTTTTCTGCTCCAGAATTAAGCACAGAGGTATTTCCTCAATCAGTCATATGCGAAGAATCTGAAATAAGGGGTATATGGGAGTGTCCCATCTCAATCAGTGGGCTTGTGACATACTATTCAGAGGGTGATGTCAATATATCCTTGACTGATCGCGCAGGTAACAATCAAGTTATATCCATTCATCAAGAGGTTTGTGAATCAACACCAGGAACACCTCCTAACATTGTCAGGACTGTTGAAGACGTCAATATATATCCTTCTTCAGGTATTGATCGTAATGTTGCAAGTAAAACTCCATTTCCTGTAATTTGGCAACCAAATCCGGGTTTCATAACAAGAGGGGGTTCAATACAGGATATCAAGATTGATTCTTGTTCTGTTGCTGATGGTAGTGTTGCTGAAGTTCATATGATAACACCAATGAATTTCTATGATCCTTTATTCAGGATGCGCGTCAGTATTTCTGAAGAGAATCTTTCTGTGGCTAATCGTTCTTCAATCACAGAATCAATTCCAATATCTTGCGATATAAGTATGATAATCCGTGCAGGAAACAAGGTGTATCAAGAGCCTGAATTAGAGACTATTGAATTTGATGTTCCTCTGCACAACACAGTTCTTGGTGAGTTGAACAATAGTATTTTGAAAAAATTAAAAGATATAGATAATAGAATAACATCTAAAGAAGAAGAGATTGAATCTTTACAAGGTTGGGTTGACTTCGCTGGTTGGACTTGCTCCATGGGAGAGGTTATCATGAAACTTATGATGGTCCTTCAGGTTATGAAAATTGTTCTATACTTGGTCGGTTGGATTGTATATGGTGTTCTGGTAGCAGTCACAAGAGATCCTGAAAGTTCCAGACAGACTGCGGGAACCATATATTATTTTCCTTGTTACATAACAGATCTTCTTAGTACAACGTTCATAACCAATCTTTGGCAGATAGATTCAAATCCTATTTATGCATACCAGTCTCCAGGATATTATTTCAAGATATTCTGCGCTTTCTCTACTTGCAGATTTACAGAAACCAATAATTTCATAGAGCTTTTCTGGCACATAGGTAGGACAGATGCAGGAACTTACTCAGGTAGTGTTGAAGGTGTTGATTATGAGGGTGAACGAAATTCTTTATCAAGAAACGATACAGGTGTAGATGTTGATGCAGGTGATGCTTGGGCGACTGTTGCTTGGGCAGGTGATCAAAAGTTTTCTGCATATCGCAGTTATCCTATAGCCACTTATTCTTTATGTGGTCCTGCTAAACTATATGGTAAAAAGAAAGAACGTCAGATACTGTGTATGTATAAGAGCTGCTATGAGGATCTTGTAAGTGCAGGGTTCTCTCCAGAGATATGCGATAGATTATATGCGGGCAGACAATGCCTGTATGTTGATGGTGCTGCATACCGTGTTGTTGATGGTGCTGTTACACAAAGAGTTTTTGCAGGTATTTTTGAGTGGTTGCTCAATCAGATTCCTACAGCAGGTATTTCAATACTTATGCGCTCAATGGATTGCGGATACCCACAAGGGCTTTCAGGTCTTGTTCAGGCATATGATGACGATAAAGATAATTGTGGCGGTAGTGCTTACAATGCATTATTTCAAGGGCTTCCAGCCACATTATGTGGTGGTCAATTGATGACTGCCATGTACATAGATATAGGTGACTGGCTTGACTGGGGTGATGACTTCAGGAATAAGTATGAGTCATCGCTGGGAGATACAGATTATTGTGAATCTTAAAGGTGTTTTTCATGAAATATAAAAAATGTATATTTTGTTGTTTGTTTCTCTTAATTAGTTTATGCTCTACAGCATCTGCAGATGTCTGGACTCTTTGGACATCTGATCTTTTTGTAGGAGGATTGGGTGTTCCCTATACAGAATGGTATGATGTGGCTGAATGGGAGACCAAAGTTTGTTTTGATTGGGGTGGAGACAGTGATCCTAACCAGATTTCAAACGAGCAGCTAAGTGTTGACATATTCCATGATTTGGTTGTTACAATACAGGCGCAGGTAAGTAATCCTTTGCCTGGCGATATAGGTTTTGACACAGATGAACTGCTGTATGAGATTTCGTGGTTTATTCAGCCTGTGACAGGAGGGGAGGATATGACCTATGAAGTGTACCTAATGGATGATATGAGTGCTAGTCAGCTCCTCGACACCGATTCTGCAACTTATGAAAGACCAGGCAGAGGTTATTTTGCTGAATACTCAAGTCATAATTACACAAAAGCAAAGATAAAATATATCAATCCAAGAACTGATGATGAATTAGAGGTAAGGGTAATAGGATGAAAAATTACTGGAAATTGAGAAAAAAGAATCTCTTGAATAGTTTTAATAAACCTTTGAAAAAATGGTTGTCTTTTGTATTGGTAGATTTTTTGTTCTTGATTATTTTCTTGCTTGTTCTGGCGTTATATATCATATTCTCTTTGATTCAGATTAAAGGCGCTGAGTCTCTGGCTGTTGATGCCATACCTATTATGGAAATGGCAGCAAGTGGAAAATTATCAGAGGATATTTCGGGCGATATTAACAAAGTAGAATCAGGATTGAAATATTTTTTTATGAAATTTTTCATTTCATTATTTATCTCAGCCATAGTGATTTCTTTGCTTGTGTCAATATGGTCATATATTGGACTGATTAGACTGTCAAATAAGAAAATATCTGCAAGAAATGTCTTTTTTTATTTGATTACAAGTAGTTTGTGGTCTATGTTGTGGTTTTTGATCATTCTTATTCCCGTAATCACTATATTAAAAATAGTTCCTATAATGATATATTCAGGCATTATTGCCGTGTTTGGTGTTTACTTATCTATCATTCTGTCTGTTTCTTTGATTTCATTTAAACCATTGAAAGCTATTAAAAGAACTTTCATCATTGGTTTTAAAAAATTTAGCAGTATTGCTCCATCTATGTTATTATGTTTCTGTGTTCTTATGTTGGTTAATTCATTTTTCATATTTTTTAAACCTGCTTTTAGACCAGAATACAGTCTTTTAGTCTTGATTTTCATGGCGTTTTTCATTAGTTGGAGTAGGTTCTATATTGTTTCAGAGATAAGAGGTGCTTCTGATGATTTTTAAAAATTTCTGGAGTAAAAAAGCACAAATAACTATTTTCATAATAATGGGTATTGTTTTAGTTGTTGTTGCAGGTACAATAATATTTCTTTCGAGTGAAAAGAACGAGTTAAGTGTAGAAGTTATTGAAGCTGAACGAGCACCCACTGAATTCAAACCAGTGCAGGATTTTATAGAATCTTGTCTTAATGAAAAACTGATAGAAAGTTTCATGTTTATCGGACAGCACGGAGGATATATTGATATGTCTGATCCAGAGACATCTGGCAGTACATTCAATCTTGATATAGAACGCCCCACTATGTCTGATGCAGCATTTTTTGCAAATTCTGAATCAAGCCATGTTGCTTATTGGTGGCACATGAATTCTGAAGATAATTGTAATGATTGCTGGCTTACTGACGATACAAAACCAAGTATTGATTTTATAGAAAGTCAGAGTGATAAATACATAGAGGATAATATACGTGACTGCCTTAAAGGATTTGATTCTTTTAAGTCACAAGGATTCTTGATAGAATATGCAAAAAGCATGTCTGCTAAGACAACCATAACAGAAGAAGATATTGTTGTGCTTCTTGAATTTGATGTCAATGCAAGTTTAGATGATCGATCAACAAAGCTGACTAGGTACTTCACAAGAGCTCCTCTTGGTTTCAGAGATTTTTATGATCTTGCTGAAAAGATATCTTTTGCTGAAAAAGATAAAAATTTCCTTGAATATGTAGCAAAACAATTGATAGGTGTTTATGGCAGTGGAGAAGATACCAGCAGTCTTCCACCAATATATTACAGAGAGGAAAGTTATGTTCCAAAAATTTGGAGTAAGACTATTGTTGAAAATAAATTCAAGTCTCTTTTATCAAGCTATACACCTATGATGGGTATTAATGGTACTGCTAATGGTAGGTTGTTCAGTACAGGTGATCCTATGACTGATGGTCTTTATAGATCATTTTATTATGAAAATCTGATGGATGAAGAACTTGATTTTGATCTTGGTGATTTCAGTGTTAATTTCTATTACTTAGAATGGCCCTTATACTTCTATGTTGGTCCAAGCAGGGGTGATTTGCTGCAAGCTACAAATGTTATGGACATACCTAATGCTTTGGGTCCTTTCAATCTTTTCCCTTCTGTACCTATAAGGGAATATGCTTTCTTCTATGATATTTCTTACCCTGTGATTGTTGAGTTAAGAAGGAATTCCGATCTTTTCGGTGAGGGTTATTCTTTTTTCTTTGCTTTGGAATCTAATATTAGGGATAATAGAGATATGGTTGAATGGACAACAGGTAATGGAACTTATGGATCTAATGTGCAAGATTTGTTCACTTGGGTTAGCTTGACAGAATCAGAACTTCCTGATACTGTTGAAGAAGCTGAAATGTCTTTTGATGAATCTGTTGAAAAGACAAAAAAAGAGACTAAAAGCCTTTTCTGTAATGCTGATCAGCGTATTTCAGGTAATGTTACCATACATGTTTCTGACGCTTTCACGAATGAAGATATAGAGGGAGTGGGTGTTAAGTTTGGTTGTGGAAATTATAAATTCTGCGTAATTGGATCTACTCAGTTCGATTTAGAATCTAGTAGTGTTATACTAGTCACAAAGCTCCCTATATGTCGTGGAGGAGGTATTATAAAACTTGAAAAAGATGGATATCTTGATGAGATCATGACAGGATTTAGTGTAAGTATTGATGAAGGATTTGATATTGATATGGAAATGACTCAAGTTATTGAAAAAGAGGTCAGTATTGTCAAATATATGTTAAAAAGGGATATTTTGTATTGGAATCCTAATGATAATTATGGTAATAATTACACCAAACTTTTTGTACTTGAAACTGACCCAATAGAACCAAATCCTGAAAATGATAGTATATTGATTATGATCAGGAAAGTTGATTCATCTCCTTTTGTAAAATTTACAACCCAATTCATAAGTTATGATTCTGAAATAAATTCAAGCACTATTCGACTTGTTCCTGGTAATTATGAGGTGAAAACAACTTTCACTAATGAAAAAGGATCAACCATATTGCCTGATCTTAGATGTAAAGATAATGACAATTACAAAAAACACCTTGATGGTGACAGTGACTCTCTTTGTTATCATCTGCCTGAAGAAGACGTTGTTCTTGACCAATCTTTGATAGGTGGTTTGGAGATTAATAATGTTACGGGCTATTGGCGTGTTTCAGAAGAGGATTTAATTGAAGAAAACAGGTTGGAATTAAGGATATTACAATTTCCCCATCCTATAATTCTAGAGGATCTTGATGAGATGGGTCTTGTAGAGAGTGTTTCTGATGAGTACAGATCGAATCTCGAACCTGATTTTATATCTTGATGATGTTAGTTTTGGGTTTGATTTAATGCCTCTACTTCAAGTCTGAAACTCTCTAATGCTTGCTGAGCTTGTGTAGCTTTTGTGGAATCAGGTGAGTTTTGTATTTGAGACGTTTTCGACATCAAGTCACATGATTGTTTGATGTTTGCATCACCTATTTCTTTGCAAAGACCATATTGTTGTATTTCAATTGCCAGCTCAAAGAAACACAAGTCTTGATCTTTTTCTTCAAGGAATCTGCAGTAAGTTCCATCTTTCTTGAATTCTGATATTGTCTTTATACATTCTTTTGCGTGTTGGGAAAGACGGAGTGTTTTGCACATTTCTACTGCTTTTTGTGGTTCTCTTACTGCTGTGGCTTTGACCATCTCGAATGCTTGTTGTTTGGTCTTACCTTCATAGAATGGTTTATCAGAATGTTTTTGGGGTATTTTAGTTGATTCGGGTTCTGTTACTTCTTCAATTGCGGATTCTGTTATATCTTCTTTATCTTCTTCAAGGATTGGTTCAGATGCTAACTCAGGTATATCTACTACATCATCTTCAGGTATCATCTGTTTTATCTCTTCAAGACGCTCTTCAGCCACATCCTTAGATATTAAATCAAATATAAATCCTGATGTTGCTGTAAAATCTCCATAAACAGCGTCAACACGAAGAACATAATTTCCTGATTTCATTGTTTCAGGAATTTCAAAAGTGACTATATTTTCAAGTGTTGTGCTAAGCGCTAAGGTCTCTTTTTTCTCAAGTACTTTGCCTTGTGTCTCACGATCAATAATGCTGTATACTAGCTCTACATCGAATCTTTTTTCATATCCAAAGTTTATGAGCTTTACTTTGAAATTAAGCTCACCACCCTGCTGTATTATTGTTGTAAGTCTTTCTGTTTCTACATCAAGTAATTTATCAGGCACACCCACGCCTACAAGAGTGTATGCATTAAAGTACATGACTGTTACTGCTGCAGTCATTACAAACATAGCGATTAATGCAAATACAACAAGATTGTGCTGTAGCTTCACCTCTTTCTTAGGGAGTGTTGCCTGCTGGACTGCTGAATTTACTTCATAATAAGGATATCCGCGCGATGTAAGAAAAGTAGATATTGTGTGTGTATCATATCCTACGTTGATTTGTTGTTGTATGTATTGTGTTAGTTGTTGTATTCTTTGCTGCTCTGCAAGTTCAGGATTCATTTGAGTATTGACAACATATTCAACAGAACTTTCTACTTCTGATTTATTATATCCTGACTGTTCTAAGAATTTGTTAATATCTTCAAGGGAGCGGCCTTGCCTCATCTGGCTTATTATATAGTTGACCAGGTTTTGCTGTACCATGGTGGTGACAAAGCTTTCTGGTTATTTAAAGGTTATGCAGCTCTTATATTTTATCATGATAAGATTTAAATAACTAAAAGTTTGTCAAAATTATATACTCAAAGCCTATCCCCGACCTTAAGGTGGGGTATTACGGCCTTGCAAATTGTTTCAAACCGCAAGTTTGGAACACCAACGCAGTTCTGCGTTGATTGATTGACAAACTTTTAGGGATTACAAATTGCACCCTAAAAAGTAGGGTATTGAACCTGTGCAATTTGAAATAAAATCCTGAGGTGTTGATGATTATGGCTGAAACAGAGTCGTCCAAAAGACAAATCGCTTACAAAGTTAAGATAGAAGATGTTCTTTCAGGAAAATATGTCAACGAAGATGGGTGGCTACCCAATTATATTTCTATCAACGACCTTAAGGTATCACGCGTTAATATGTTAGGTGTTGTTGTATCTGTTTCCGGATCCCAAGAGCTTGTGTTGGGTGACAAAACAGGTAATATATCTCTTAAGTTTTTTAAATCTCCTCCTTCTGTTAGTGTTGGCGATATAGTCACTGTTATTGGACGCCCTAGAGAGTTCGGCCAGGACAGATATATTGTTCCTGAAATCATAAAAAAACTTTCAGATCCTAAATGGGTTGAAGTACGTAAAAAAGAACTGATTATTAAGAAATTTGCTGAAGCTCCTGTTGAAAAAGAGGTTATTGTAACAACAGATGACCTTTCTGATGAAAATCCTCTTCTGAAAGTTTGTGAAATAATAAGGTCTCTTGATGAAGGAGCAGGTGTGGGTTTTGAAGATATATCTGTTAAATTCAAAGATGGAGACATTGAAAGTTTTATCAAGAAACTTCTTGAACAAGGTGATGTTTTCGAAGTTAAACCCGGTCGTTTCAAAGTATTAGAATGACTAAAAGTTTGTCAAAATTGTTTAAAACAAAACAGGAGTTATGTAGGATTCTATTATAGCTGCAAAAAATAATATGCTAATCGCTATCATCAATAATGTCGAAACATCCAATATTATTTTCTGAGATTCATCCCCTCTTAAATCATGATTGATCACTGCTGCAGATATTATACCTCCAGCTAGACCTGCAACCATATAAGCAAACATTTCAGGTAATCCATGTATCATATATCTTGAGAAAGAATATGATACCGTCTGGGAGATTGCAAATATTTTAGCTATACCCCCTGCCGCTGCATATTTTGTCAGCCCCAATTTTATCATATTACCTATGGCTGCAGCAACCACTGAAGCGTTCCAGGAAAGTATGAATATAGCTCCCGCGCCATAGAAAAAAGAGAATAATATACAAAATATGAGCACTTTGATATTATTAAAAAATATCTTGTTGAATAATGATGTTCCAATAGCTTGTCCTGTTGCTTGAACTGTAACTGGTGTGTTTATCTGTGCTATTGTCTTTATCTGTTGTTTAAATAGTACTTGTGACATGTCAGGAGGTAATACAACATACCACACAACAAAAGCAGTTGTTATGCCTATGAATAAAAGAGCATAAAACAAAAGTACTTTGGAATGTTTTTTGAGCATTTTTGTTTCCTGTTCAAGTTCTACGTCATTTTTTTCCTCGTTACGAATAGCGTGAAATAGTATAGGAACACAAGCGAATGTTGTTAAGAATATCATCACAAGATCTGCTTTATCTCTAAATATCCAATATCCGAGAAACACACCTATTGATGCTATGAAAGCACCATAGAAAAACATTTCCCAAGGTCTCTTCACAGCTGTTATCGGACGTAATATTGATTCGAGAACCATGTCAACAAGGTCATTTATAAGGTATATAAATCTTTCTTTGGTTATTATTAGCTGCCAACTATGTCAGGGTGTACAGCTACCTGAAATATTACGACCAGAGAGCTGAAAAAGAAGCATATTGCAAACCACAGTTAACACACCAACGAAATTAGTATAGTCAAGAACCACCAGTCAATACCTCAAAAATCAAAGATTTTTGATGGTCCTAAAAACGCAACACGTTTTGATGAAACGGGTGACATGAGCAGATATCCACCCTATCTGGTGGTTCTTGACTGCCGAATGAAACTGGTGTGTGAACCACAGTTAACACACCTGTGGAATGACTGCATTTAAACGGCACTGTAGCAGAAAAACGTGTTTTTGCTTGAATTTCAGCTTTTAGCACCTTGATTTCATGGTTTAGACTATTGATTCTGATACACTTTTGTGTTTTTTGGCAGAACAGAAAGATTTTCCTACTTT
>JABMQF010000116.1 GCA_013203345.1 Candidatus Woesearchaeota archaeon | reverse complement strand
GGTCAAGACAAATATAATGACATAAAAATCAGTACAAAACCAAACACGATACCTGATGTTGATACAGAAATCAAACAGCTATTCAAAGACATAGAACATAAGTGAAAAAAAGATAAAAGTAGAAAAATTTATAATATCTTAAAAGAAAAAAAGAAAAAAGAGGTGTATTAGCATTCCACGAAGCAAACTTGACGAAACAGTACAGCACATAATCCCTCTTGCTCTTGTTCTTCTTTTGATAGCCAGCATCATCGAACTATTCTATGATGTCGGCGAATACTATATACTCATAGATATATGCGACATATTCATATTACTAATATTCGGTGCAGACCTCTACTTCAGATGGAAAGATACACCCCATTTCATACCTTATGTGAAAAAACACTGGCTTGACATAATTGCCACAATCCCATTCAACTTCATATTCCTGGGCGTGGATCATCTTAATTTCCTAAGAGCTCTTAGAGGTGTCAGGTTTGTAGCACGCTACACTAAATTCATACGGATGTTCAGGTTCGTAGCTAGAGGTCCAAGGTTCCTTCGAATGAGGAAACACCTGAAAAAGACAAAGATACGCAAAAAACAACCACACGAGACACACATGAAAGGTGTGCTCGGCTTCAAAGTAATACTCCTTATAACTATAAACTCCATAATGGGCACAGGAATATGGTTCCTGACTGCTGCAGGAGCAAAACATGCAGGACCTGCATCATTGATATCATGGGGTGTCCTGTCGCTTGTGGCAGTATACATAGCGATGTGCTTTTCGGAACTGACAAGCATGTTCCCAAAAGCAGGAGGAGTATATGAATTCGCAAAACAGACATACGGAAGATTCTGGTCATTTGTCATAGGATGGACAACATCCATAGCAGGATCAGTCACTATCGCCATGCTCATGCTCGGAGCACTACAATACCTGATACCAATACAGTACGGTAAATTCTACATTCCAGTCGCTATTGTGCTCATACTACTATTCAACTATATAGCTTACAGAGGAATGCAGACAAGCACATACATGCTTGTCGGTTTTGCATTGATTACTCTGGCAACAATCACAGCCATAATAATCCCAGGATTATTCAAGTTCAATCCTACAAACTTCACACCCTTCTTTGCATTACCTGCAATAAACATAATGCTCGCGATATTCTTTATCGCAGAGACATTCTTTGGATGGGAAAGCGCAATATTCCTGGCTGCAGAGACAAAGGACCCTAAGAGAGTCATGCCAAAAGCACTCATATACGGCACCATGACCATAGCAGCATTTGCATTTATTCTCTCATTGACTGCGATGGGAGTTATACCCTGGCAGGCATACGCAAAATCAGTCGCCCCTCTCAGGGATTTGGGTGCAGTATACTTCGGTGGAATAGGTGCAGTGGTTTTCACACTGCTTGTTGCCACATCAATAATTGGAGCTGTCGCGAGTTGGATAGTGACAGCACCCAGACTACTCATGGCACTCGCAGAAGACAAGCTGTTCTTTGTACAATTCGCGAAAATCCACCCGAAGCACAAGAGCCCTTATGTCTCTATAGTATTCCAGATACTTGTACTTTGCATACTCGTGGTGGTAGGTGCAGGATCTTATGAAACACTGCTTCACCTACTCATACCACTTATACTGGTGCTTTACTCAGCAGTGCTGCTTAGCGTCACTGTGTTAAGATTCAAGAAGCCCCATCTCGAACGGCCATTCAAAGCACCATTTGGAAAGGTAGGTCCAATACTAATAATAATATTCATGGCCTTCCTCATGTACATGTTTGTTCGGGAGACCCACGGAGCACTAGACATCTTAAGAATCTCTGCATCCCTTGTGGCATTTGGCATACCTGCTTATTTCGCTATAGAGATATTCTATGAGCAGAGATATATCAACATGAGAAAAGATTTGCGCGCAATATTATCACACTACTATCATATAGCACCAATTCCAAGACCATTGTTCGACAGAATAATGCATCTCGTCGGAAACACCAATAAAGATAGTATCATTGTTGATTATGACTGTGGAGTCGGCGGGTTCAGCAGAGCCATGATAAGAAAGGGCAAGCCATTCAAGAAGTTATATGCGGTAGACAAGGCAAAACATGACATAGATATATTCAAGGAAAATATACCCTCTACGCACAAGGACAAGGTTCATGTATACTACAGGAATACTTGGAGACTGCCCAAAGAGATCAAGAAGGTCGATGCGTTCGTGTCGTTCAACTCACTTGGCTATATTGACAACATACCTGAATTCCTCAAGCACCTGCGAGAAGTACTGAGCAAAGATGGAAAGTTCTGCTTCTATGTCAAGAACACTTTCATAAACATGACGCCAAACGCGCTTGAGGTAGAGGACAAGAAAAAGATAGAGGAATTGTTCTCCAAAGAGAAGCTTGAAGTGCAATACCTCAAGAAAAAGCATCTGTTCAAGGAACAGATCTTTGTTTATGGGAAGAAGAAGTGAGGTTTGATGAAGTTGAGGGAAGCACTGAAAAAGGATTACGTGCAGACCATGGAAAGGCATCCCATGCTCGCGAGGGTTGTTGATGTCTATGCCGACAGCCCGATGAATGCGCTGTTCGGTTCTGTGATGATGGGTGTGGGGCTCGCGTCAGTTGCAGTAGGTCTTGAATGCATTGTTGACCAGGATTATCTTTTTGGTGCGACCGGTATGATTTGCGCTGCAGGCGCTGCAGGGTGTAATGCTCTAGTCTCATATTCTTTTGCTGTTGACCATCATGATAGCAGGGTATATATTGAACAAATACGTGCAAATGATTATGAGGTTGATTTCTTTCTTGATAAAAAAAGATTAGAGTGTGCAGAATATAGATAATTGATAGATGATTGATAGACTATTAATAGTCATATCAATACAACAATCAATAGAACTCATGCGTTATCTTCTTAATCAGTCTGGTTGTTATTGTGCCTACAAGGAACACTCCAGCGACTGCACCTATCATCCAGAGCCAATGAGCTCCGGCGAGAGGCACTGTTCCGAAGAACATTCTCAATGGGGTGTAGATAACAACCAGCTGGAGGCATATCGATATAAGGACAGCTCCGATTAGCCACTTGTTTGAAAATATAGATATATGGTATGACGAGCGTATCATATGCAACCTGACTATCTCAAGCAAAACAAGAGTCATAAACGCCATCGACCTGCCAAGCTCAACACTCTGCTGCAGACCAATGTAATACATTGCAAGAGTAGCAATTGCTATCAATGCACCTATACTTAATATGTTCAATGACATACCCTTTGACAAGATACTCTGCCCCAACTTCCTGGGAGGACGGCGCATAGCATCACTGCTGACAGGATCAACTCCAAGAGCAATAGCAGGAAGACCATCAGTCACCAGATTTATCCATAATAACTGTACAGCAATCAATGGAAGAGGAAGACCAAATAACGCCCCCATAAATATGACCAGTACCTCGCCGACATTACAGGAGAGTAAGTAATTTACAAACTTCCTTATATTATCATATATTCCCCTACCCTCCTCAACAGCATTCACAATAGAAGTAAAATTATCATCAGTCAGGATCATCTCACTGGCTTCTTTAGCAACATCAGTTCCTGTGACACCCATAGATATTCCTATATCCGCACGTTTCAGAGCAGGAGCATCATTGACACCATCACCAGTCATCGCAACGACATGTCCCTTACGCTTTAATGCTTCCACTATACGCATCTTATGCGAGGGGTTGACTCTTGCATATATAGATATACTATTAACCTGTTCGTCCAGATCAGCATCACTCATCTGCGCAAGCTCTGATCCTGTGACTGCCTTGCCATCAATATCAAGTTCTTTACCTATCGCGATTGCGGTCTGTTTGAAATCTCCTGTTACCATAACAACTTTTATGCCCGCAAGCTTACACTTTGCGATAGCTCCCTTTACCTCTTCTCTAGGAGGATCAATCATCGCCTGCAGACCGACAAAGACAAGACCTTTCTCCCACTTGTCTTTGTTCTCACCATCAATAACTTCCTTGAATGCAAAACCTAAGACACGCAATGCATTGTCTGCATACTCTCTGTTCTTCTTTAGTATTGCTCTTTTATCTTTAGGTGAAAGTCTTACAATAATTCCATTCATCCAAACCTTATCACAGATATTGAGAAGCATGTCTGGCGCGCCCTTGACATATGCGAACCTCTTTTCACCTATCGCGTGCACAGTAGTCATACGCTTTCTATCTGAATCAAAAGGAATCTCATCAACACGAGGGCATTGACTGTCAAGCTCATCCTTATCAATACCTGCCTTTAGCGCAGAAGTTATGAGACATCCTTCAGTAGGGTCTCCAATTATACTCCAATTTTCTCTGTCCAGCATCGCATCATTGTTGAGCGCACCTATCTTAAGTAGCATGTCAAGCTCTGCTGTGTCAACTTCTTTTCTACCAGATAAGAAACCCCCTTCAGGATGATACCCTGAACCTTGAACAGATATATCCTTGCCATTAGCATACAGACGCTTAACAGTCATCTCGTTATGAGTAAGTGTGCCAGTCTTGTCTGAACATATTACAGTAGTGCATCCAAGAGTCTCAACAGAAGGAAGATGCCTGACCAATGCATTCCTGCGAACCATCCGCCTGACTCCAAGCGAGAGAGAGATAGTCACGACAGCAGGCAGCCCTTCAGGTATCGCAGCCACAGCAAGAGCAACAGCAGTGAAGAACAATTCCATCACAGAACCTTCCCTCATAATAACCCCTGTAAAGAATACAATAACAGAAACAATTACGACCAACAAACCAAGCCATCTACCCAACAGAGCGAGCTGATTCTGCAAAGGAGTCTTTTCAGTCTTCGTAGTCTGGATCATATGCGCTATCTTACCTATCTGAGAATCCATTCCTGTAGCACAGACCAAAGCCCTGCCATGGCCTCTTGTTATTATTGTGCTTGAAAAAATCATGTTGATACGATCCCCTATCGTAACATCTTCAGCTATATCGCAGACTTTTTTAGATACAGGATTGGATTCACCTGTCAGTGCAGCCTCCTGTGCCTCAAGATTTGAAGCTTCCAACAGCCTTGAATCAGCAGGTATCTTCTCACCAGTCTCAATTACCAGTATGTCTCCTGGAACAACCTGTGAAGCATCTATCTTTTTCTGCACGCCATCACGGATGACAACAGCCTTAAGGCTCGCCATCTTCTTCAATGCCTCAATCGCCTTCTCTGCCTTGAACTCCTGCACAAAACCAAGAACAGAGTTAAGTAAAAGAATAATACCTATCACAACAGCATCAACAATCTCCCCTACAAAAATAGAAACAAACACAGCAACCAATAGTATCCATATCAATGGTGAGTTAAACTGGTTAAGAAGCATTAACCACCATCTCTCTGAATCAACCTCTTTAATCTCATTCGGACCGAACTTTTGAAGAAGTCGGGCAGCATCTTCTGATGACAACCCTTTTTCTGAGCTTCCAAACTGCACAAACAATTCTTCCAGTTCTGTATCATAATATTTTCCAGTCATAATAGTGCCCTGCATAAAACAGCTCAATAAAACAGCTCAATAAAAAAACATCTGAATAAAACATCTGAATAAAACATCTGAATAAAATATCTCAATAATTCCCTAAAGCAAGCACTGCATCCACATTCGAACGAATTATTCTATGACGCACAACTTTGCTCCTTATACTTTCATCTTCATCCAATGCACCAGGGTAGATACTCTGTATAGCAGTTGGTTCTATACCCTCACTTACTTGCAAAGCTACATTGTCAAAGACAAAAAGCATAAGGTCCCTGAAAATAACAGTATGGTACAAAACTTCCATGAACCTACGGCTGAATCTTGAATCACCTGATTCAAACAAATACATGCTAGGATGGTACACGAGTCCGAACTCAAATAACTCCCCATCACTTAAAAGACCTGAGAAAGAATCATTATTTGCGAACTTTCCACGAATACGTGTGAATTCAGCAGTCTCACTATATGACAAGTAAGATGAGTCCACACTCTGTTCTAGTAATGTAAGATGGCCCTCTAAAGAAAAAGTTCCATCATCAAATGAATTGCTCTCCTGCATCATCCTAAGACGCTGCGCTTCCCTGAAAAGATCATCCTTAACCTCGACGACCTCATCAGACATCAAACCAACTCTTGCCAATACAAACCTATTGCGAGCAAGACTTGTGAAATAACCATCAGAGATATAATCACCCAGACTGAAAGAAAGATCACGCAGCGAAAGTTTGAGATCAGCAGCCTCTGTGAAAAGATCATCTGCAAGTCCCCTAATATCATTTGACACTTCAAGACCTGCAAGATCAGAATCACCAATACTTACTGCTGCTGAATCTATTTCAGAATTCACTTCCTGCACATTAGTGAATATACTGGTGAAGGCGTCAGAATAACCATCAGTCTCTGAAAACAACAACTGGATAGACGTGAGCAGATATGCTAGAATAATCATACATATGAAGACAGAAGAGTATAATATCCCCTGGATGACAGACTTCTTCACATCTTTCATAATATGTACAGGATCAAAGAACCTAAGATAAAAGAACTTATTCAGGAAGAAGTATAATACAAGAGGCAACAAAGCCCATGACACAACCAGATACATAATGCTCACGAATGAGTCACCAACTACCAAGTATGATATGATGTATGCCAACAATGAAGCAGCTGCTAAAGACATGACATGCGCATACAACACCACAAGGAATGTCCTTGAGAAAGAACTGTGAATCTCCTTTTCAAGTCCGCGATTCTGATGGTATATGTAAAGCAGACCTGCTATCACAAATGAAACTGAGTAAATAATACACACAAGCAAACTAAGCAGGTCGTTGAAATACCAATACGCAAAGTAGACAATCAACACCATTGATCCCAGCAAGATAAAAGATCTTAACATACCTGACTTTGACTGATGGGACTGGTGGGATAACCACCATATGAACAAGCCGAATGCTGTGAAGAAAATAAAAGACCCTACGCTCCCGAAAAGAAATGCCAACACAGTCACACACAGTAATGAAGATACGAAATAAGCGCCGAGAATACCTGAGTCTCCAAGCGAAAATTCACGGACAACCTTCTTCTCCTCCTTCACAAATTCAGGAACAAGATTCTCAGATGAAATTGTTCTTGGCTCGTAATCCAATGGTTTTATATCAGGCGGCGGAGAAACAACATGACTCTTCAAATTATCTATATCTCGCTCTATTCTTTCAAGTTCCTTGTCAAGTGCGGAACGCGATACAGGTCTTGCAGGGTTTACATAATTCGAAGACTTAGATTTTGAAGGATTGGACTTAACCTTAGATACCTTAGCTTTAGACACCTTAGCTTTAGATAACTTGGATTTATTTGAAACTTGCGACTTAACAGGCATATTAATCACCCCCTCCGAAATCCAACACGCGTACGTTTTTCCTGACATCTATTGACCTCGCAAGAAGAGAATATCTTATCGCTGCGCCCGCGTCAGTCAGATCAGACCCTCTGTTAGCATATATATGCTCTGCTGCAGATGGAGATACAGACTCCTTTGATGAAAAAACAATCACCTTCAACACCATCCTTGACAAGTCTCTAAAAATAACAGACTGCCTTAAAATAAGTGAAAGCTGTCTCACAAATATAGACTTAGATCTGTAAACAAAATCAATACCTGCAGAATCTGCAAACCAATAGAAAAAACCATTATTCTCAAAATATGAAGGAGTTAATGAATCATCCTGCAGATCATCCATAATACCTATCATATCAGGATCTTGTGAAAAATCAACAAAAGATTCTTCAACCTCTGAACGATAAATGGAATAATCTATGTTTTCAAGACCATCAAATGAATTATACACAGTAACAACACCATCCTTCATTAACAGAAGTTCAGCATCAAGGGTAAATAACCTAAGAAGAGTAAAAGAGTTTTCAGACATTTGTGTAAAGTAAGAATCATCAATCACATCAGCGAAAGATAATTCATGTTCATCAGCAATTCCTTTCTCAACAGAAATCATAGATTCCAATTCATTCGCAAAAGACTCTACATCTTTCATGATTACCAACCTGCGCATATCCTCTGGCAGGTGTATAATACTCTTCTGGATATTTGCAACATCTATCAGCACATTATCAATACCCTCATCATAAATCTCTGATCTCTGATTATACATACCAACAGCGAAAAGAGAATATATACAAACAACAACCACAAGGAAAACCATGCTGTACAGCACAGTATGCTTCAGACTGCGCCTTAAATCAAGCCAGACATGTTTCCTATCAAAAAAGTAAAGATACAAAAACTTAGTAGCAAAAAAGAATACAAATACTGCAGGCATTATGTAAAGGAACACCAACTCAGTGATACTCAGAAAAGTGTCAGGAAATATGAACAATGGCAGAACGCACAACACCAACATAGCAAGTGTAATCGCAACTATCTTTGAATAAGTAACCTGCCACATTATCTTCAAAGGTGAATGTTCCTTCTTATGATAATAATAAATAATTATTGTCGATATTGCAGATACACAATATATACCCAGCAGAAGATAGACCAGCAAATCCCTGAAAAGTACTGCAGTGATCATCAATGGAAGGAAAAATATCCACAGTATTGCAAGAAAATCATGCGGCCTGTGATGCTGGTTAAGGAAATGTGCAAACCAAACAGCAGCGACGGTCAGTACAACAAAAAATACAAGACTGAAAGAATACAAAATTAAAGCAAGCAAAAGCAATGAAGCCACGAGAGTGGTTATGTGAAACTCATTAGGTCCGAAAAGCCACTTAGCCTCCTTCTCTATAAACTCTTCTTCTTTCTTAAGAAGACTTTTCTTAGTATGCCTTTTACGGGCATTACTATTATTTGTTTCACCTCTTTTTGCCATCACAATCACCAAATAATAATCACCAAATAATGTTTAACACTCTCCTATCTCACTACGTATAACTGCATCACCACATATTATATTCTGATTAAAATCACCAAGCATAGGATACACAGTGACTGAAGTGGTGCCTGGCAGACCTGTGCTGCCAAAGCTTATCCTGTGCTGCTTTGTCTCTCCAGGAGATATCACCCCCCTAAGATGCATTGTAACATCATATCCATAGTCAACGCTAACAGCCAGACCAGATATCATACTTGTACCGGTGTTATCAACAGCAAGATACATTCCCTCCTCACCTACACAAGTCCTTACATCACCATCAATCTTCAGGAACTCAATCTCTGTGTTAAGAGAACAACCTATTATCTCATCATCAAGCGTGTGTGACATGCTGCCTGTTACACCACAGCCTGACAGGAATAATAAAGTCCCGGCCAGTGCCAGCAGCAAAATCACAAATCTATTCATCAATCTCACCTGCACAAACATTATTATTATTCTTATGCATCTTCTCACTTATCCTATCACGCCTATTCTCCATGCTCGTAATAAAATACTTAAGACAGTCAATGGCACAGAAGCTTGCTTTTCTCCGAAGACCCTCAGGCCCAAGAAGTATCGTGTAATTCGTTGTCGAATGAGGATCAATATCTGACTGGCAAATTGCGCAGAACTTCCCTTGCTCCTTTTCCTTCTCGACTATCTTCTGCTCAACAATACTTCGTATACTATTACCACCTTCCCTTATATCTTCATGAAGATCAACAAGGTCACGGTAATCAAGACTTCCTATAGCTTCATCAATCTTTAATTTCAATTAAATCACCCTTTTCATATATCTACAACATCCCCTATATCTGGTGCGAATGACCTCATGTTTAGAGCAGAAGCCCAATCATGCAATTCACTGACACTTTTTTTCTCACCATGTACAAAAAAAACATTTTTTGGCTTTGCCACTCTGACAATATCTTTCAACTGAGACTTTCCTGCGTGTGCAGAAAAATCGAAATGCTTTACATTACACCTAACTTTTTTCAACTCACCATCTATGAATATATTACCTTCCTCAAGCAAAAGCCTCCCATTAGTCCCTTCTGCCTGATATCCTGTAAGCAATATAGAGTTTTTAGGATCGGCGTGAAGATATTTCAGATAGGTCATGATAGGCCCACCAGTAAGCATACCTGATGTCGTCACAATTATAGACTGTTTCCTGATGGCAGACATCCTGTCCTTATGACCCTTTACAGCATGAACCTTGTTCATCGCTAACGAAAGCAACTTAGGGTCGCGGACACTACTTGGATTAGAAAGTATTATCTTCGATGCCTCTCTTGACATTCCGTCAAAAAATATAGGCACACCAAATTTCTGCTTAACAAGCAGCATCGCAATCTCCTGTGACCTTCCCAGTGCGAACACAGGAATTATCGGAGTTCCGCCATCTGCGAGAGTTTTATCTATCTCTGCGAGAAACTTCTTCTCTACATCAGATCTGGACGGGTGTTCCCTGTCACCGTAAGTAGATTCACATATCAGGATATCAACTTCAGGGAAATCTGTCCTGGCTGCTGAGTGCAGCAATGTGTCAATATTATTCAAATCACCAGTGTAAAGAACCTTTGTTCCGTCGACATTGACAAAAACAGAAGCAGAACCAGGGATGTGGCCAGCGTCAAAAAATTCATACTTAACATCACCTATGCTACCCTGATTATTCACTTTCACCCGACTCATGCAGGAAAGCACCTTCATTACATCAAGCTCATCATAGCCCAGATGCTGATGATTAATCCGCCCTATCTTGAAAGAATCCCTTAACATCATCCTCGTCAGAGCCTTTGTTGTCTTTGTCGCAAATATCGGACAGTTCATACCTTGGTGATCCAACAAAGGCAGTGCACCACAGTGATCAAGATGCGCATGGCTAAGGAACACCGCATCAATATCCTCAACATTTTCAAGTCCTACCGGATACTTTGTACCATGAGGTGTGAGCTTAAGTCCACAGTCGAGCAGAAGTCTATGTCTCCTGGAAGCTAGCTCTATGCAACTCCTTCCGACTTCACCAGCCCCACCGTGGAAAATAAGTCTCACATAATCACCTCTTCTTAATACCCCTTGCAGCACTCTCGGACATCTCTTCGAACTCAATATACCACCTGTTGCAGTCCGAATCAAACTTGAATAGAACATTATGTTTTTTCTTAAGATCACATGCGAAAAGAATGGGCATAGGTATGGTTGTCTCAAAACTAGATCCACGCCTGTAAAGCTTTCGTTTGATTGTAGTCATTGTGTAATTCACATAATATACTTATTTTTTTACTTCTTTAAATATTATCTTTTATATTAATTTTATTACTTAATAATATACTTATATATTAATGTTTTGAAATGTTCTTTTATAAGTATGCTTATTTAGTTGCTTATATTTATACTTATTTATAATGTTTTTGGTTTGTTGATTCCGGAAATTATCACAAGACACACGACATGTACAGATAAGGAATATATTTGTCAAAAGCAATAATATCCATAATGATCTGCATGAAAGATGAAAAAGAAATGTTTATATACAAGGATATACATAGATATACATGTGATGGTGATGTCTTTTTTGATGGCAAACCAATTCTGATAACAATCCATGCAATAAAAAGGGCGCGAGAGCGCGATATAGCATTTCCCGACCAAGTCTACACAACATTAAGATGTGGTAAGACTGAACGATTTGCCAAAAACAGAATAAAGTTCATCATGAGATCAAAAAGAGGATCAATCATCTGCATAGGAGAAGACATCGGCCACGCAATAATCATAAAAACTGTTGAAAGAGGAAACTGAAATGAACTGCCCTAAATGCACTACAGGAAAAATGGAAAAAGTAAAAGATATCATGGAAACAGATGGTATCAGCTTCGAGATATTCAGATGTGTGGCGTGTGGTGAGGAGATTATGGACATGAAACAGCTGGGAGCTCTTGCAAAGAAATACAGGAAGTTGAGAAAAGCAAAAGAAATCACGTTCGCTAAGTGGGGCAACAGTATAGCTGTCCGCATACCTGCTGAGATTGTCGAAGAATTTTCCATCAAGCCAGGTAAACACGGGCTTTTGACAAAAGAGAAAGAAGGAATAAAGATAATACCAAGTAATTAGCTTACAAGAACAATGGGAACACAAAAACTTCTATCACACCTGAAAGCAGTACCAGCAAGAAACCCACAACCCCTAGGAGCAAGGCATCGACAAGTATGTGATTGAACTTATGAGAGAACAACTTCTCACGTATAACAGCCTTTGCAAGGATACCACCCATCACTGCAGCAACTATGTAGCTTGCAGCCTCTGTCACCATGTGAGGTAGGAAAGGAAGAAACACCTGAGCAAAGTAGAATAAAGGGTTTGTATCTATCGAAGAAACAGCCTGCCTGATAAAATAACCAAACACAATACCCCACACCGAAGCATTCCAAACAATAAATATTATTGATCCCGCACCATATGCAAGCGAAAGCAAAAAACAAATGCCAAGCACCAAAAGGTTGTTCAATAATATGCCTGCGAACTCGCCACCAATACCCGTTGCCTGACCAGCTATACCTGCAACACGCAACTGCGCATCAAAAAAAGTATCCACATAAGCTGTCGAAGTAAGCGCACCGATTGACATGTAAGCGATGAATATACCTATGAACACCAAAATGTAAAGCCTCATAATATCCTTATGATCACTAAACAGCTTACGAACAGAGAAATGACGTTCCCTTGCAACAATATTCTCATCCCTTGCTATCATATAGCCTATAGACGGAATCAGAAGTATAGATGTGAAGGCAAAGCTCATGATAGCTACATAGTGAGGGAAAAGAAGCAACGCACTGAAAGTGCCGAGGAAACCATATATCACACCAAGAAGTATTATGTTCAGGCTACTGCCTTTGATACTATTCAGATTGAATAATTGATCAAGCATTATTTACCTCAAAAAAAGAAAATAAAAAAGTAAAAAATTATTGCTGTGAATCTAACTCAAGCCAACGGCACCTGTAAGATCCAATATCACACCCATTCTCACACAGAGAGTACGGCGACTTCACAATCCCACAGTTCTTATCATAATGAGCCATGTCAAGATTGCCCTGCGCATTACACTCTGGCTGAAAATCTGCAGGAGTGCAAACCTTCTCTGTTGGTGCTAGTGGTTCAAGATTGCAGAAATGCCTACCAATCTCGCATCCATTCTCACAAGTCGAAAACAGCTCTGAGGTAATACCGCAAGTAGGTGTATACTTGGCCATCTGAAGGTTTTTCCCACCATTACACTCAGGCTGGAAATCTCTTACAGGACAAGGGTCAGCGACCTCTGCTCCTGGCGGTGCACAGGTAAACGCACCTTCCACACAACCATATGGGCATGCAGCTCCGAAGTCCTTCACAACATTGCAGTTATCGTCATACCTCTCCAACCAAAGCGCGCCCTGGTCATCGCAGACATACTGGAAATCACGGATAGGGCGGCAATCTGCCGCAGTCTGTGCATTAGTAGATATGTCGTCCTCAAGTTTCTCATCAACATAATCTCCTTTTTCTATGCAGCGATTACCAAAACAACCGTTTTCACATTTCTCTTCTCGTTCCCTAGTATTGCAATTTTCAAATGTATCCACAGTCATAAGATTGTCGCCTCTACAAGTCTTAACAGCAGTCCTTTTGCACTCAGGGGCCTGAGGCTTAGAAGCGCAACGGGTCTTATCACAACCATAACGGCAGGGCTCTTCGATAATTGTTGCCATCGTATTACTACGGCATGATTTATCAACAATCTTTGCAGGCTTGTACACCTTTACAGCAGATCTCTGCCTATAACAAGCGTCTTTTCTACATCCTCTATTACAGGACTCTTCATACACCTTTGTCATAGTATTGCCTTGACAACTTGAATCAGCAAGGGTTGCAGTTTTTCCTAAAACTCGAATAGACTGTCCTGCCTGCTCATTATATATCATGCCGCAACCTGAAAGCACGACTGCAAACAGAAGAACAGAAATAACAGCAAATAACATAATCACTTTTTTCATTTGAATTGCCTCCTTTTAATGGTAATCATCATAATATAACAACCAATATATTCTTTTGCATAGATTAATATATAAATATTTTGTGTTTCCATATATAAAATAAATATATATAAACAAGTAAAAAAGAAGGTAAATAAAGAATGAAACCCTCCATAGTAGTATCATCACAGGATCCTGCAGGCATCAACATCAGAGATGTTCTTGTGGAATTACAAGGATTCACAGATTCTGGAACCATCTTCAACACATTCCCTGTGTATTCAAAGGAAGGTATCAACCTTTACACGATCAAAGAGCGCACAATAGATGCAGAGCATGTGGATGAGGATATAGATGGTGATTTCATCATATTTGTCACAAAGCACCAAGCAGAATCAGGGAAGAAATGCCTCTGCGTGCACACACCAGGAAACTGGGCGAAAGCAGAGGTAGGTGGAAAAGACAAAACATTGTGCACAGCTATGCCTGCGATGATGAAGTCAGCGCTTAAAAAGATATTATCAATCTATGATGGTGATGAATTCGACATAACAATGGAGTGCACCCATCATGGACCTGAACTGAAAAAGCCATGCCTGTTCATTGAGATAGGCAGTACAGAAGAAGAATGGTCGCGAAAAGATCTTGGAAAAATAATGGCAAATGTCGTCAATTTTCTGATTATGAACCCTCCTACGAAAAAAAAAGGAGTAGTTGTGATTGGAGGCGGACACTACAATCAGGTCGCCACAAAAGTAATGCTAAAAACAGACTACGCTGTCGGGCACGTATGCCCAAAGCACCTTCTGTCAGTGCTTGATGAAGAAATGCTCAGACAAGCCATAGAAAAGAACGGTAATAATTTCGAGATGGTGATCCTTGACTGGAAAGGTCTTGGATCTGAAAAACAAAGAATTATGGATATTATTGGATCTCTTGGACTGAACCATGAAAGGTATCAGAAAATGATTCATGAAGAATAGACTAATTATAAATATTGAATAAGAACATAATATGTGAATCATCAACAAAAACAAACCAAAAAAAGACAAAAAAAGACAAAAAAAGAAATTAAAAAAACTAAAAAATTATAAAAAAATCAGTTCTTCTTTTCATCCTTCTCAGGCGGAACAAGCTCATTGATTATAGGTGCAGGAATATCCGCATCCTCGAGCTTCTTGCGTTTCTCAGAAGAAGATTTATTCTCGATGCTAGACAATACCTGTTTTCCAGCAGCGATGTACTCATCACGCTTGACCTTGAGATCTTCCTGGAGTTTTTTACGCTCTTCTTCAATCTTCTTGGTATCCTCTACGCTCATCTCTGTCTTCTCTGTCCTAATCTCCTCGTCATATTTTCCAGAGTTGACTGTATCAATAGCCTTATGAGCATGTTCACCACCAACAAGAACACCCATTGCCTGACAAGTACCAATTATCTCCTTGATCTTCTCTTTAAGATTCTTACCAAGAAGACTGTCCTCTTTCATCTTTGCTATCTTGATGATCTGCTCAATACTTAGATCAGCCACCTTCTCAGTCTTAGGATTTGAAGCACCTTTAGCTATCCCTGCCTCTTTCTTGATAAGAGCAGACGCAGGAGGCGTGCCTATCGAGATATCATACTTCTTTGTATCACTGTCAACAGTAACCTTCACAGGCACTTGCATGCCCTTGAAAGACTCTGTCTTCTTGTTAATATCAATAACGACCTGGCCGATATTAACACCCAGCGGACCTAGAGCAGGTCCTAGTGGAGGCGCAGCTGTCGCCTTGCCACCTTCAATCAAAATATCCACAGATTCTTTTGTCATAATAAACACCTACAATCATTCATCGTCAGTATCCCGCCTAATAACCTTAACAGCATCTATCTTCAAGGTAATAGGTATTGGGACCGCAGCCTCAACAAGCTCAACAACAACCTCTTCTTTCTGTTCATCTATCCTAGTTATCTTGGCTGTCTCACGCTTGAACGGACCTGAGATGATCTCAACAATATCGTTCTTTTTAATGCTAATCTCTCTCTTCATAGGCTCTATCATATGCTCCATTTCAGCATAATCAATCTCCTTAGGAAGAATTCCTCTAGCATAAGGTATACCTTGAGCTGCCTTCTCTGCTTCAAGCCTTGACTCAGCCTCAAGGAAAATATATCCTCTCATGCCGTGCGGCCGAATTATAGAATAGACAGCAAGACCTTTCTTGGTAACATTACTCGTCATGAAGTCCATGACCTGATCTTCCCTATTAGCAGTAGTCCTCAAAGCAAATATCATTGAATCAGTCTCTTTTGCACTACCAGTATCTGCAGCAGACTTGACTTCCTTCTTAGGGACAGACTCCTCTACTTCAGACTCAACTTCAACAGGTTTAACATCAGGCATAGAAGACCCTTTAACAGATCTTTCAAGTTCCGCTAATCCTTTATCCACATGTTTTTCCTCGCCCATCAAAAACACCTCGTTCACAATAAAAGCTCCTTCACTAGCGTAATCAGGAATCCTATAAGACCCACAACAAGCATGCCTAAACCAGACACCTTGACTATAGTCTTGAACTCCTCTTTAGTAGGTTTCTTGGTCACCTTAAGCACTCTAATACACTCAAACACATACTTTTTTGTTTTCTTTGGCCAAGATGCAATATTCATATTCAATACCTCACATTAATCAGTCGATGAAATCAATACCTAATTCCTCTTCCATCTCTTTCTTCTTCTGGCCAGATATCTTACTCTCTGGTCCGAATATCTGGGTAGACCTCACACCAGTCACAATCAACAATGTGCGAACAGTCTCGTTAAGGTCCTCTGATATCTGGGCACCCCAAATGACCTTTGCATCAGGATCGAGCTTATCAGATATCGTCTCAACGATAGTCCTCGCCTCTTCAAGAGTTAAATCAGGACCTCCACAAATATTAATTAGGGCGCCGCTAGCACCACTTATATCAACATCAAGTAAAGGGTTATTTATAGCTTTCTCAACAGCCTCAACAGCTCGGTTGTCAGAGTCAGATTCACCGACACCGATAAGCGCAACTCCTCCTTTGCCCATGACAGTGCGGATATCCGCAAAGTCAAGGTTAACAAGACCTGCTTTAGTTATTAACTCAGCAATACCCTTAACTGAATTAGCAAGTATCTCATCGACCACTTTGAAAGCAGTCTGTAATGGAAGATCAGGAGCGAGCTCCAATAATTTGTCATTTGGGATTACTATAAGAGTGTCAACAGTGTTCTCCATCTTCTCAAGACCGACAACAGCGTTCTCATATCTTCTCTGTCCTTCCATCGCAAAAGGAAGTGTCACAACACCAACAACAAGTGCGCCAAGCTTTTTAGCCACCTCTGCGATTACAGGCGCAGCACCAGTACCAGTACCACCGCCAAGACCGCAAGTCACAAACACAAGATCAGAGTCCTGAAGCGCCTTCTTAATCTCTGACTCATCCTCTTTTGCAGCCTCCTCACCTATCTTAGGTTGGGAACCAGCACCAAGACCTGATGTTATCTCCTTGCCAATCAATATCTTTCTCTTTGCATTTGCGTAGAGCAGATCCTGGGCATCAGTATTCACTGCGATTATCTCTGCACCCTTGACACCTATCTCAGTAATCCTATTAATAGTATTATTACCTGCACCACCCACTCCTACAACCTTGATCCTGGCCATCTGTTTTGTAAGTAATGCTTCAAGTTCAGCATCAATAGCATCCTTGACAGACCCCTTAACAGGCGACTGAAAAACATGAGAATCAGGAATTGTCTCCCTGGTAGGTTCTCTTACAGGTTCTCTTACAGGCTCACTGACAAAGGCAGGCCTATCATCACGGGCTTCATCAATCTGAATATCATCAGCACCCTCGTTCTCAAAATCGTAAGATTCCTGTGTGAAATTATCCAACATATCCACCTCGCCAAATATCTGACAAACAGATTCAGCGAACATCTATATAAACATTTATGCGCAAAAATTTCACCTGAAATTTTTAAGATGGGTTTAACACCCCGCCATTCATGGTGAAATTTTTGGCATGCTCAAAGCCATTCGGCTTTGGCACACCAAAACCCGCAGGTTTTGATTGTCCTAAAAATTGACCTGTCGAAGGAAGTATCCTAACAAGGATATTTTCGGACGATTTTTATGATGCCCCTACATTTAGGTATTGGTGTGGCACTCGCGACGGATTTTTATGATTTCTGCATCTAGATGTTCTTTGAAGAATTCTGCATATTGGATCTATCTTTTTCATCATCTGGTTCCTTTGCATCACATTATCATTCCCTGACAAACAGCCCGCACCAGCACATATCTTTTTCTTTCCAGATATTTTGAATCTTGAAATTACAAGGGCATATCAGTTCGAGGTCGCGTTCACGTGAGCCGTCGCGCAGTCTGCATGGGCAAAGCTTAAGGCCGAACTTCTCCTCGTTCTTGATGACTCCGTCGAGGATTATGTTGATGTGCGCAGTGTCAGGATTCAGTATGAAATCATTATGTTCAGTAAAATTTTTCCATGCGGCAATAATACCATTCTTGTCAGGTTTGTTTTCACAGTTTTTAAATCCCATAATATTTGCTGCTTCCTGTTTCTCAATCTCCACATAAGCATTATTTGCTTTGCAAGTAGGGCAGATTTCAGGGGCGGACACGCTATGATGGATGTTGTTGCAAACATTACATCTCCAAATCTTATTATCAGACAAACATATCACCTATTAATTACTCGATCATTATTTTTTTGTTCTGGTACTACCTCCCATTTTGTAAGGGCTGTAGCGAGCTTTTGCTTTTTGTGAACTCTTGTTTTCAGGATATTGCTCATATATATTTCTTTCGTCAAGACCGCACTTTTCGCAGACTATGCACTTGGTACCTCTGTAATCAACTATCTTCGCGACTGCTTTGCATCTAGAGCATATGACCAATTTACTTACCTCTTGTAAAGTCTTGTATCGTGGTGGAAATCGTACTCGACCAAAAATATATTTTCACTCTAACAGTTTAGCATATTCAGGAACAATATCTTTTGTGAACTTTATCATACCTTCCATGGTCTTGCGGTGGTCAAGCAATTCTTTTATCACATCGAAAGGAAGAGTCGCTATGTGGGCTCCGACAATGGCTGCCTCCCTTGCCTGACGAGGATTTCTTATGCTTGCGGCAAGAACCTCTGATTTGATATTTTGTTCTCTGAATATCTCCACTATCTCTGCTACAAGGTCGATGCCAGACACTATTCCATTATCATTGGTCACACCTTTTTTGTCTGTGATACCTTCCATAGGGAAGTAGTCTGTCTTACTGAACTTGGATTTTCTTTTTGACCTGATATCATCATCTATCCTTCCTGCAAAAGGACTTACGAACCTGGCACCTGCTTTTGCTGCCATCAGAGCCTGTTCTGGAGTGAAGATCAGTGTTGCATTGACAGGGATATTTGACGCTGTGAGATTCTTTATTGCTTTTATGCCGTCATACTCTTTGCCATCACCTTTCTTGAGAGATGGATTTACAGGAATCTTGATAACTACATTTCTTGTGGCAGGGTTGAAAGCTTTGTAAATTTTCTTTCCTTGCTCTACCATACCTTTAAAATCTGAAGCAGTAACTTCGAGGCTGACGGGTGTTCCTTTCGCAACTATCAGCAATTGTTTTATGTAAGCAGACATGTTAATCTTGTCATTATTTGTCTTCAGGCGTTCAACTGCTTTTTTGATCAGTGATGGATTTGTTGTAACACCATCGATAACACCACCTGAATAAGCATATCTAATTTCTTCAATATCTGCTGAATCAATAAATATCTTCATGTAAATCACCTTTAATGTTTTTTAATTATCTTTTTAACAGTTTTTGATATCTCAGCAGCGTCGATGCCATACTTTTTTCTAAGCTGCTCAGGAGTGCCGGATCTTGGCATATCCTTGATGTAAAGATGGTGTATCTTCCCGACTGCCTCAGCAACAAGGCCACCTATTCCTCCCAGATAATGATCCTCGAC
This sequence comes from Candidatus Woesearchaeota archaeon, assembly GCA_013203345.1. Lineage (GTDB taxonomy): Archaea > Nanobdellota > Nanobdellia > Woesearchaeales > UBA11576 > JABMQF01. The sequence goes on along the minus strand of JABMQF010000116.1, from coordinate 6,222 downwards.
GACAATAACATTGTTTTTACATTCTTTCGCATGTCTTTCAAGACCTTTGTTGTCCAATGGCTTTATGGAGTACAGGTCGATGACTCTTATGCTGATACCTTCTTTTGCCAGGGCATCGTGGGCCTTGAGCGCTTCGTGCACAGTGATTCCTGCACCGATGACTAGTGCTTTGTTTTGTTTACTTTTTCTAAGCACTTTGAATTTTCCTGGCAGGAAAGATTCATTGTTCCTGTATATGATTGGTGTTTTTTCTCTTGTTGTCCTCAAGTAAGAAATTCCTTTATGAAATGTTATCTCTCTGACAAGTTTACCTGTCGAGACTGCGTCGCACGGATAAAGCACAAGTGAATCTGGCATGCTAAGGAACATGGGCAGATCCTCAAGACCCATCTGAGACGGGCCGTCCTCGCCTATACTGACACCGACGTGAGAACCTATGAACTTGATATTTGCTTCTGAATACATTGCCATGCGGATGAAATCATGCGCGCGAGTGAGGAAAGTGCCGAATGTCGCTACGAACGGGGTCAGCCCCATTGCAGACATACCTATGGCCATGCCGACCATGTTCTGCTCAGCAATGAATGATTCGAATCCTCTTTTTGGAAATGTTTTGAAAAAATCCTGAGTCATTGTAGAGTTCTTCACATCACCATCAATAACAACAACTGATTTGTTAGTCATCCCTGCATTTACAAGAGCACTACCAAAAGCAGACCTTGTGGCAACCATATCTCCTGCGCTATAATTATCTGATTTGAAATTCTTGATCTTTGACTTGTTTTTGCTATTGGTTATTTTTGACTTCATATTCACTTTTGAAGATTTAATGGCCCTTATCTCTACCATTGCGCGACCTGCCTGTTCATCATTGAGCGTTTTTCCGTGCCACCCCTTCTTATTTTCAAGGAAAGATACACCTTTACCTTTGAAGGTCTTTGCAAGAATAACAAAAGGCTTTTTTTCATCATTTGCTACAGATAAAGCACTTAATAGTGCATACACATCATGACCATCTACTACTCTGGTGTCCCAGCCGAATGCCTCAAATTTTTTCTTGTATGCTGACATATCGTGGCCATGCATTGTCTCCTGTGATTGTCCGAGTCGGTTCACGTCGACAATTGCGCAGATGTTGTCAAGTTGGTGGTATGATGCTGCGTTGGCGGCTTCCCACACAGAACCTTCTGCAGACTCGCCATCACCGAGAAGGACATATATTCTGCCTTTCTCATTTTTCATCTTCTTTGCTAAAGCCATACCAACCCCTGCAGATAATCCTTGACCAAGACTTCCTGTGGCTACTTTGATTAATGGCATTATAGGTGTTGGGTGACCCTCAAGATTGCTGGTTATTTTTCGCAAATTCATAAGCTCTTTTTTTGGTATGAGTCCTGCTTCTGCGTAAGCTGCCCAGAGTATGGGTGCTGCATGTCCTTTTGAAAGTATGAACTCATCATCTTTTCTGAGTTTGTCGAAGAAAAGCACACTCATTATCTCTGCGCAGGACATGCATGAAGTAGGATGGCCTGAACCTGCATTAGTAGTTGATCTTATCGAATGCGCGCGCAGTTTGTTTGCCATAAGATTTAGGTCATTAGCTTTTGCCATATCAAACACCTTTTTTGAGTTCGGCCAAAGCTTTTTTTGGGTTGGCTGCCTTGATGATGAATGAACCTGAAACAAAAAGGTTCGCGCCAGCAGCTTTTGCTGAAATGATTGTCTTGTCATCTATGCCTCCGTCTACCTCTATGTTGAGGTTAGGCGCGAGTTTACGGAGCTGTCTCACTTTTTTCAATGTGTCTGGTAGGAATTCACTTCCGTATCTGCCGGGTTCAACAGTTAAGACGAGCACATGGTCAATATCTGGCAGTAATCTTTTTATTCTGTTTATGGATGTCTTAGGATTGAGTGCGAAGCCAATCCTCTTGTTGAACTTCTTTGCAATTGCTATTGTATTCTTAGGGTCATCGCAAGACTCTATGTGTGCGATAAATGTCTTGATGTTTTTGATCTTGGCTAGTTTTTCAATCCATTTATCTGGATTATCGACCATGAGGTGCGCTTCGAACACCTTGTTTTCTGGAAGTTCAAATCTGTTCGGGTTGAAATCTAAAGAAGATGCAGGTACGAATTTATTGTCCATGATATCTAGTTGGAATGTATCTGTGATGTTGCCTATTTTATCGAGCACAGTTCTCAGCGCAGCAGGTGTATCTGCAATGATTGAAGGGATGATTTTTACAGTATTTACAGTATTATTTATTTGTTTCATCTTTTTTGTGTACGCTCCATGTGGGAAATCATACCTATTCGTCTCTTGTGTCTTGCTTTTTTGCTGAAAGGTGTTGAGAGCCATGTAGAGACTATGCGTTTTGTAGTGTCTAGAGGGAATTGTCTTCCTCGCAACCCAAGCACGTTTGTATCATTATCGCTCCTTGACATTTTTGCAGAGTAAGTATCATACGCAGCGACTGCCCGGATGCCTTTGATCTTGTTCGCGGATATTGCCATACCTGTTCCTGAACCGCATACAAGAATTCCTTTCAAATTTTTCCCTTGAACGACTCTTTTGGCTACTTTGCCTGCGAACTCAGGATAATCAACAGGTTCGGACGAGTGGGTTCCCAGGTCTTCGACAGGAATACCTTTTCTTTCAAGAAACTTTTTGATCTCTTCTTTGCGTCTGAACCCTGCATGGTCAGAACCTATTATGACTTTGGCCATATTAATCACATTACCTCTTTTTTTATAATCTGCTGATTTATAATTAACAATCACTAAAAAGTTCTGTTTATCCAGACTTCCATAATCCATGCAGGTTGCAGAATGCTCTTGCTGAAGTGTCTTCTGCGCTGACGCAGAATACTGCTTCTGGAGTATCGCCTGGCTTAAGGAATTTTTTATATGAAATTCCATCTGCTATGAGCTCAATCCATTCTATAAAGTGGGACTCCTCCATCGGGTGAGGCACCTCGCCTACCTTTACCTTGAATCCATTGTCTGTTTTCTTGATTATTGGAACATGTTTTTCCTCTGCAGCGTCAGTTGTGTTTTCCTGCTGGAGAATCATTGGTTTTCCGCAGCAGACAAGATCTCCGCCGCCGACATGGACTGTCTCGACTATGTTGCCGCACATACTGCATTTGTATACTTCATTTAATTCTTTGACTCCCATGATAACCACCTCGGTATGGATATTTTAATTTTTTTTGTGGGCAAGATACCTTGCAGCTTTGATAAGTGCCATACATCCTTGACCTGCTGCTATTATATATTGGTACTCGTGAGCTGATGCACAATCACCTGCTGCGAATATACCTGGGACACTTGTAGCTGTAGTACAGTCTATGGCTATGTGATTATGATCATCAATCTTCACAAAATCCTTGAAGGTCTCTGTGTTTGGCACGCGCCCGATCTCGATTATTATTCCCTGGACTGTCAGATCCTTCTCTTCATCACCTTGCTTGTACTTTATTTCTTCCACGAATTTATCTCCTAGAATCTCTGTTGTCTCTGAATTGAACAGCACATCGATCTTAGGGTTGTTCTTTGCGCGTTCGATAAGATATTCATGACCTGTGAAACTATCTCCTCGTACAATCATGTATATCTTAGATACGATGTCTTTTAGGAAGTCGACTGCTTCCAGTGCAGAGTCTCCACCACCTATGACTGCCACTGCTTTGCCTCCGAAAAGCGGCCCATCACATATAGAGCAGTATGTGACTCCTTTATTTGCCAGCCTATCTTCTCCTGGGACATTGATCTTGCGGGCACGCGCTCCTGTAGCAATAATGATTGTACCTGTCTCATATTCTGTTTTGTCTGTGATGACTCTGAAATTATCCCCTTCTTTCTTTATTTCTTTAACAGTCTCTGTCTTGAAATTGACGTTGTTGAACTTCATCTGCTCTTCCATCTTCATGCTGAACTCAACACCAGTTGTCTTGACAATACCTGGATAGTTCAGCACTTCTCCGCTGACCATGAACTGGCCACCGAAATCAGAGGATATGATCTCATACTTCATCTTCTTTCGCGAAGCGTACATCGCAGCGGTCAAGCCGGCTATGCCTGCTCCTATTATTATTGTGTCATACATATTTATTTCACCTTATATTTTAGTGCACGTATCATTGATGTATTTTTAATGTACTTTTAGTGTATTTTTGATTTATAATTTTTAATGTATAATTAATCTTTACCCATTGATTTGAGTTCAGCTTCTATCGCGTCTGTATTGAATCCAACAATCATCTTACCATTTATCTCTGTCTGCGGAACTCCCATCTGGCCTGACTTCTCAATCATATTCTTGGCAGCTTCCTGGTCTGCAGAAACATCAATATTGTCAAACTCAACACCTTTTTCCTTCAGCCAAGCTTTTAATTTTATACACCAAGGGCATGTAGGTGTGCTGTAAACTTTTATGTTTGCCATTTCTATAACCTCCATTCATAAGATACTTTTGTCAGATCTTTCCTACTAAATCAACGTCAGGCTTTAAAGTTTTTGCCCCTGGCTTCCAGCTCATAGGGCATACCTGCCCTTTATTCTCGGCTACAAACTTAGCAGCCTGTATCTTTCTGATTATCTCTTCACTGCTCCTGCCAATATTGTTATCATGGAATTCATATGCCTTTATGATTCCTTCAGGGTCTATGATGAAAGTTGCTCTAAGAGATACACCTTCATCCTCTATTAGAGTTCCATAATCTGATACAACCCTTTGAGCAGGATCGGCCAGCATAGGGAATCTTATTTTTTTTATTGTATCTGAATTATCGTGCCATGCCTTATGTACGAAAGCAGTATCTGTGCTGACGCTTATGACCTCGGCACCTAGGTTTTTTATCTCTTCATATCTGTTGGCGAGTTCGCCAAGTTCAGTTGGGCAGACAAAAGTGAAGTCAGCAGGATAGAAGAACAGCACTACCCATTTTCCCCTGAAATCGTTAAGACTTATTTTTCTTATATCATTGTTAAAAAATGCATCTTCGGAAAAATCCGGAGCTGTTTCACTTATATATGCCATCTAAAACACCTCATTATGTTTAGTTTTTTAGGAGTTCTTTTTTGAGCAGTTCCATTTCTATCTTATCAGTCATAATTTTTAGGCCTTGCTCAATTGAATCCTTTTTTTTGTATCTGCACTTACCGTCGTGGCAAATGACTGGTTCTGTCTGTTTTGTATTTATTGTTTTGATTTTTATCACCTTAGCATTTATCACATCTTCCTTTGAATATGATGTCAACGCAACCAGATTTAAAACCGTTCAGCGTGAGCTTTTTTAAGGCATATGTAGTTATAGCAGGTTCAAAAATATCTATGATCTTACCACAATTTGTGCATACTGCGTGTTGGTGGCCGCAAGTGTTTGCATCGAACTTGTATTCTCCGTTTATCTCCAGCTTGAGTATTGTTCCTTGTGAAGCTAGCATGTTCAGGTTACGATAGACTGTTGCTAGGCTTATTACGGGAAGATCTTTTCTTACTGATTTGAATACTGCTTCTGCGTTTGGATGTGTCCTAATGTTGCGTAGGTGTTCCAATATCTTTAGTCGTTGGTTTGTTGTTCTTGTTTTTTGCATCGCGTTTACCGTTAATGATAATTGTTATCAATAGGTAAGTGTTACTAATATATAAATGTTTGTTTTTATCTATGGGTTGGTGATGTGTAAAATCTCTAATCTTGTCAGAGGCAGCACAAACAACAATAATTTTAGCAATAACAACACCAACGACACTGTCAACAACAGTATTCCAGTAACACCAACGACACTGCCTGTGCTGCCATTACCGCCTAGCGAGCCTAAACCACCTACAAAAAAACCTATTGCAGTTGGGCAAACAACATCAAAAATTAAGGTATCGTGCGGCAATGGCATTGCACAGGCAGTGAAGAAATGCTAAGTTCGGAAATTTGCAATGTTGATGTTCGGGAAACTAAGAAAACCAACACCAGAACTAAGAAAACTAATGTGAAAACCAACACTAATACTGATGCTAATACTAAGAAAACTAACACTAAAACTACTAAAAAATCATATAAAGAATCGATAAGAAAAAATCCCTTCGGGAATTGGAGTTTTGACAAAATTAGTCTTTGTGGCGCTTGAGTTTGTGGTGGTTTGTTGAGTTCGTGGTGGTTTGTTGAGTTTGTGGTGGTTTGTTGGGTTCGTGGTGGTTTGTTGAGTTCGTGGTGGTTTGTTGAG
>JABMQF010000115.1 GCA_013203345.1 Candidatus Woesearchaeota archaeon | reverse complement strand
CCCTAATTTATTAGGGGGATAGCCGATTTTCCCCAAAGAATGTTATTTACTCGTAGCGAAGCGCGTCCACAGGTTTCATCTTTGATGCCTGGTATGCGGGGAGGGTACCTGCTGCAGTACCTACTATGAATGAGAATGCTAAGGCACCTAAAGTGAGGTAGGGGGGAAATATTGTTTGTACCATATTCCAACCGCTTGCATGAGCGCCAAATTCAACAAGTTTGCTCATACCAATGCCTACAATTATTCCTACTATGCCTCCTGTCAATCCAAGAATGCCTGATTCTATAAGGAAAATCAAGAATATATCTTTGTTTCTTGCTCCAATCGCTTTCATGATACCTATCTCATTAGTACGTTCAAGGACTGCAGTATACATGGTGTTTGCAATATTAACACCACCAACAAGAAGAGAGATGCCTGCTATACCCACAAGGACTATTTGAACAATAGTAAGTACAATTCCAAATGCCTCCATAAAATCATCGGCAGTCTGCACTGTAAAATCTTCTTCACCTTCTTTAACATCATGCAATTTCCTTAGTTTTTTCTTTATCTTTTCAGCAACTTCAGAGGGATCAGAACCGTCTTTTGTAGTGACAAATATGAAATCAAGTTCATCATCAGGAAGATCAAATACGTCTTTGGCAGCTTCAAAAGTTATATATGTCTGACTGTCGTCTTGAGGATTACCTATCTCATTCACACTACCGACAACCTTGAATTTTTTACCTTCAATAACTAGTCTGTCTCCTATGTCTACAGGTTTATCAAATATATCACCTATACGGAATCTGTGACCTATAACTACTTCACGAAGACCTTTGGCACCTCTGCCTTTATCTATCTCAACACCGAAGCTTTCTATCATCTCTTCAAAATTTGATTCATCAGATCCTATGCCTGTAGACCAAGTGTACAATATTTCTCCACCGAACTCTACTTGAGCTATTTTGAATGCAGATATAGTTACAGAATCCACACCTGAAACTGAGTTTATTGCATCTGCATCACGATTTGTCAGACGCAAAGTGTTAGTTGGATCCATTCCTGCGTTCTGCCCGGGCATGATGAATATCTTATCAGTACCCATGAGATCGAACTGTTTGTCGATGCTGTATTTGAGGCCCTGACCAAGAGATATAAGAGAAACTACTGCGGCTATGCCTATGAATATGCCTATTAAAGTTAACGCAGTTCTTTTTTTCTGCGTGATGAATGTCTTGAAAGCCAATTTGAAATAATCATTCCACATATTTTTTTCCTCAAAACTTCTATATGATCTATATTACTTTCTTAAAGCGTCAACAGGGTTGAGCTTGGCTGCTTGTCTTGCAGGTAGTGTGCCTGCCATGGCACCTACAATAAATGAAAATAGTAAAGCACCTAGTATCAAAGGTAAACCAGTATAAGCTTTCAATGATTCTATGCCGTACTGAAATGCAGCAAATTCAGCAGCTTTTCCAATACCAAGACCCAGAAGCACACCTATGCTACCTCCTACCATTCCAAGTAGGCCTGATTCAATAAGGAATATTAACATAATCGCGGAATTTCGTGCACCAACAGATTTCATTATGCCTATTTCTTTAGTACGTTCAACAACTGAAGTGTACATTGTGTTCATTATACCTATTCCACCAACTAACAATGATATCATTGCAAGACCGACTAGAACTGCTTGTACAACTCCAAGCACTGCTTCGAATGCACGAATTGTCTGTTCACTTGTCTGGATGGTGAAATCTTCTTCACCTGCTTTAACATTCCTGAATTTTCTAAGTTTTCTTTTGGCAGTATCTACAACATCATCAATTTCAAATCCTTCACGAACTTTGATGAACATAGCAGTTATTTCTTCTGGCTTCATGAAAATCTCACGAGCAGTATCCTTTGGTATGCGAATTACATTATCAGAAGAGGCAATGCCTCCCATCTTGTCATGTATGCCAATGACTTGGAAAGGTATTCCATTTATGTACATTGTGTTACCGACTTTTATTTCTTTATCAAAAAAGTCGTTAGCAATACCCCAACCTATCATTGTCTTATACTTGTCGCTTGATCTGAGGAAACGTCCTTCTCCTATATCAAACATTGATTCTGTCTTGAAAAATTCCAGACTCTCACTGTTAGTTGGAAATCCCCATACGAGCTGTTGTTTATTTTCTTTTCCGAATGTTAAGTATGCTGATTCGGCTAAAACACTCGCTGATTGTTGAACTCCTCTTATCTTCTTTACAACACCATAGTCATCTTCTGTGAATTTGGTGGCACTGAGAGAACCACCTAAAGGACCAAATGCTGCTCCACCGGGTGTTATGATTATTCGGTCAGTCCCAAGCTTACGAAATTCTTCAAGAAGAGCGTTCTCCATACCCTGCGAAAGTGATATAAGTCCGACGACAGCCATTATTCCTATGAATATGCCTATTACTGTCAGCCATGACCTCAGCTTTCGTCTGGTAAGATTGCTTAGAGCAATCTTGAAATAATCAAGGATCATCTTCAGAGATCACTTTTTCTTTCGGTGTTTTGACCACCTGCGGTATGCTAACCATACAACAATCATGATGGCAATCACCACAACTATCAATACGCCGCTGTTACTTTTTGATTCGCCTTTTTCTTTAGCTGTGAATATCTTGTGCTTCACGACTAAATCCTGGCTGTAATCCACGTTATTAGCGTCTTTGAATGTTATCTTCAGAGGGAAGTCTATCACAGATGATTGTTCTGAGTTTGAGTTATCGGTCATGTATACGTCGAAATCAACTGTCTCAAAATCATCTGAGTCAATATTACCTATGTATTCCTCTCTTGCTGAGACGACATCATAATCATCAGTATCTTCTAATTGTATATCCAGGAATTTTATGTCTGTAACTCCTTTGTTGACGAACTTGAAAGACACTGTGCCTGTTTTTTGTCCTGCCAGTAGGTTTGATTGGTCTATGACCACATAAAGATCAGGTGCTGATCCTACTACTATACCTACTATGTCATTCTTCTCAAACTCAGCACCTATCTCGTCACGATAAGTCATTACTATTGGGACCTTGTATATCCTGGATGTCGCATCAGGATATGCGGTAATATCAAAAGTTATAACTTCAAATTCTCCTGGTTTTATACTTTGAATTCGTTTCTCGCTTGATGAAGCAGTTGGAGCGAAAGGTAAAGCTTCGAAAAGCAGCGTGACTTCCATTCCTGTTGCTGGTTGAGGAATACTTGAAAGTGTCAAGTCCATCTTAACATTCACATTTTCCATCAATGAGTCTGCGAGGTTCCTGATTTTTAGGTGAATCTTACCATTCTGCCCTGGAGGTATTCTTGAAGGTTCTACTCTTACATCCTCTATGACTATGGCAGCATCAATGCTCTGTATCCTGATATCAAAATTATCAAGTCTGGCCCATTCAATACCATCATATCTGTATTCGAGTATTATGTTGTTCACACCTTCAGAAGCGTCATCATCAATGCCTATTTTGTAATATAATACAACACCTTCTTCACCCTTTTGATGACCTTGAATAGTTCCTAGATCAACTATTCCATCATCTGAACCTAACAGATTGAAAGGGTAGTCTGGAATAATCCTAAACTGGAGATTTTCCAGAGGTGTTGAACCATAATTTGTTACCATCCATCTTAATTCTATATTATCTCCTGGTTCTACAGGGTCAGGACTTTGACTTATCATTGAAACACGTATACTTGCTCCGGATACATAAGTATCTCTGTCAGCGGATGCTAACATGCATACAGCGCAAAGTGTCAGTATTAGTAGTAATGCTTTAGCAATTTTTTTCATTTGAATTCACCTCACGTGTCGAGTATCATTTTTTAGTTTTTTTAGGCAAACATTTAATTGAATTTTTTTTGTATCGGGATCCTTTTTTTGAATTTACCACAATACCATCTTTAAGGTACTCAACTCTTTCTGCATAGCTTGCAACGCCTTCATCGTGAGTAACCATTATTATTGTCTTGCATTTATCTGAGTGCAGTTTCTTAAGGAACTCCATTATCACATTCTCTGTCTTACTGTCAAGATTACCTGTTGGTTCATCAGCCAGTACAACTTCTGGATCGTTTGCCAATGACCTTGCGATTGCGACTCTTTGCTGCTGCCCGCCTGAAAGTTCGTTGGGTTTGTGATGTATTCTTTCTCCTAAATCAACCATTTTCAGCAGATCCTCTGCTCTTGTTCTCTTTTTTTCGTTTTCCATTCCCTGAAATGTCATGGGAAGCATAACGTTTTCTAAAGCACTTAGTGTCTGTATTAGGTTAAATTGCTGGAATATGAATCCTATTTTTTTACCTCTTATCTGGGCAAGATCTGATTCAGACAGATGTGAAATATCTTTACCGTCGAGGAATATGCTGCCTTTTGTCGGGATATCGAGACAGCCTACCATATTCATAGCAGTTGATTTACCTGAACCACTTGGTCCCATCACAGCTACAAACTCCCCTCTTTTTATCTCAAGGTTCAATCCTCTCAAAGCAGGGACTTGTACTTCACCCATGGTGTATATCTTCCAAACATTCTTTAGTCTAATGACGTTTTGATTTGCCATATTTTATCTGTTCCATGTTTTTTTTCATATTTATCAAAATATTTTCAACACTGATGACCTGATCGTAATACTGTTGTAGTATATTTATTTTTTCTTTGTTTTTCGATCCTGTTTTTAGGTTCTTGAAATTATTGATTATGCTTGGTAGATTGTTTTTTGTAGGTATTATACAGACTTTTAACATGTTTTCAATCTTATTATTTATTATTTTGCACATATCTTTTTCAACATAGTAGAATGCTTTTTTTGTTCCGGGTTTTTTAATTCTTTTTATTATGTGTGTATCTTCAAGAGTTCTTAGTTTTGTTGATAATGATGCCAGGCTGTATCCTGTCTTTTCTGCCAGAATTTTCATTGAGACTTCTTTTGGCTCTATGAACAGTATACCTAGGAGCTTGCTGCTGAGAGGATCCATGCCTAACTTCTCGTGCGATGTTGCAAAGAAGTCTATGAATTCGTCTTCTGGTGTCATTTTTATTATTTTCTGAATTTTGTGTTTTTTGTAATGTTTTGAATTTTTAGTGTATGCTGAATTTGGTGGTATATAAATATTTGGTTTTTTTGGGTGTGTGGCGCGTTAGGGGGTTTGTGGTGGTTTGTGGTGGTTTGTGGTGGTGTG
>JABMQF010000114.1 GCA_013203345.1 Candidatus Woesearchaeota archaeon | reverse complement strand
TTACAAACCAAGAACCAAACAAACCAAGAAGTCACACAAAAACCAAGAACCAACCAAACAAACCAAGAAGTCAGCCATTGCAAACCAAGAACCAACCAAACAAACCAAGAACCAAACAAACAAACCAAGAAGTCAACCAACCAACCCACAACCCCCCATTGACCAGGCACCCACAACCCCTACATATTCTCCAATACCAACCCCGCACCATTCAAACCAAAACATAGTTTTAACCACCCCTAAGTAGTGTATTTTCCAAAACATTTAAATACTCAGGATTCCTCCCAAACACTGGTGTTCTAGACAGTTTGCGTAAAATTGGTGTGCGACGCGACTGTCGTATTCTGTCGCGTACAAACAATACGGAGGAATATTCGATGAAACGTATAATAGCAATAGCAGGCTTTCTGCTAGTAATATTCAGCACTTTCGTTGCTGCTGAAACACTATATCAGGAGAATCCTGATAACAAATTAACTGTGGGCACATGGAGTCATTCAAGTTGGACCACAGATGGTGACTGGGACACAGCAGGTTATGGGTGGTATCCTTCAAGCTATATGCTGCTTGATTACAACAAACCAGCTGACGCTGAAAGAACAAACACAACCTGGACTTTCAAAGGATGGGAATGGATGTGGGACATGGATATCCCAGAAGATTGCTGGGCTCAGGAATCTCTGAACTTCAAGATAACACAAAGACCTGTCACAACTCAATGCTGGAATGGTGTTGACTGGACAGAGCTAGAAAGGTTCGGTTCCCCCAGTTCATGCAACTTCTATGAAGAGGCTATGGTCTGGAACATTGTAAAGAAACTGAGCAAGGAAGAATGCAAGTCAGAGTACAAAACATGCAAAGATACTTGCACAGACAAAGATTGCAGACAGGATTGTAAAGAAGTGAAAAAGTCCTGCCTATCTGAAGTTAAAGACGCTGTTAAAACCTGCAAACAAGATGCAAAGGTATGTAAAGCTGACTGCGGCTCAGACAGGACCTGTAAAGACTCTTGTAAAGCAGATAAGGCTGTTTGTCTTGCTGAACTTGTTTAACCTGGTAAATACCAGGATTTTTTATTTTTTAAATTTTCAACGCAAGATTTATGAATGAATATTAACTACTAAATCATGCTTTATCTGAATTTTTGGTGCAAGAGAGATGGATTCAGAACATATAGATTACATTATACATCATTATAGGATTCCCGATATAGAGATATCAGAAAAAGGTGGCCCTTATAGGAATCCAGTTATACCTGACATAGAAGCATCAGAAGAAGGGAAAAAAGCCCTCGAGGAAACTCTGAAAAACAATCTCAGCATTGTTTCAGCTTTAGATAACACAATCAAAGAAGGAATCAAAACAATAGTTAATTCTTTACGTATCACCACAAGAGCAGTAATATGTGATCCTCTAGCAACTAGTGTAATTAGTTTTATTTCTCGCGCCACCCCCGCTAATACGACAGATAACAACACAGAGCTCAGCGATACAGCTCTCAGACTAAAAACCTTAATGCAGAGCATTTATGACGCCCACATTCCTGCTTATGAAAACAAGCTTCAAGATATGTTAAAGAGAAACAATATCAAATCTGAAAATCTTGAGGATATTCCATACAATTACAGACAAGCTCTTCTTCTGGATTATGCAGCAACCAATTATATACAGATGAAAAAGAATAAGAGCTCAGAATCGATTCTTGATAAGTTCATACGTATGAAGCACAAAGCTAGCAATCCTCTGTTTGAAGAGGTGGTTTTTGCATGCAACATCATGGATGATATGCATATTAAACATCTTGGCAAATATCTTTGTGAAGAAGGTGATCTCGAAGCAATATTAGCCGTCAGACGCAAACTTAACACACCTAAAGCAATTGATGCTATCAACTCTGCAGGTGCTAATTACTTAAACTCACTCATAGATAATTCTCATAGCGAAAAGCTGTTCAAAAACATAAAATACTTCTTCATATTCAATCATGAGGCAGGTCTAAAAGAACTTTTTGATTATTTCATCAGGTTGGAAAATTACCATCCTGAAGATATTGCTGTTAGCATACCCCCTTTTGCAGATGAGAATCAAAAATTAGAATATAGTCAAAAAGGAGTCTGTGTTCTTTTTAATTGTCTTATAGAACAGGATAATTTTGAATTAGCAGAGGATATCCTTGAACTCATGCACCCAAATCAAAGGTCAAAGCATGAAATAGAGCTTAGATGGGCAAAATATGCCACGCAAATCCTAACCAAAGACATTCAATACCCCTGTTCATAAGAATAAACAACACATCTATACAAAACCTTTAAAAAGCCAAAAGGTCTTTAAATATTTCTGATTTACAATATATTAGGTGTATTCTGTGGAGAAAATATACGATTTCGCAATCATCGGTGCCGGTCCTGCTGGAATGACTGCAGGTATTTACGCTGCACGTTACAAGCTTGATTGTGTGATTATAGGTCCTGATGTTGGCGGAACAGCCAATCTTGCTCACGATATTGAGAATTGGCCAGGTTTCAAAGGTCCTGGTTGGGATCTGATGGAAAAATTCAGAGAGCATTGCACATCATTCAATATACCTATGCTCACAGAGTCTGTGCAGAAGATAGATAATGATGGTATTTTCACGATAACAACTGAAAAAGGAGTTCATAAAGCTCATTCAATACTTTTGGCTATGGGTACCAAACGTAGGAAATTAGGTGTCAAGGGTGAAGAAGAGCTTTTTGGCAAAGGTGTAAGTTATTGTGCTACATGTGATTGCGTGTTCTTCAAGGAAAAGGTTGTAGGTGTTGTTGGTGGTTCTGATGCTGCTGCGATGGCTGCTCAGATTCTGAGTCAACACGCGTCAAAAGTCATCATAATCTATAGAAAAGATCATATGCGTGCTGAACCTGCTCGTGTTGAAGAGCTTGAAAATGATCCTAAAATAGAATTTATGTACAATACAAATGTCAAAGAGATTATTGGAAATGATAAGCTGGAAAAGGTCGTGCTTGACAATGGTTCGAACCTTTCGCTTGATGGTCTTTTCATCGAGATTGGCGGAATTCCAATAACATCACTTGCCAAATCATTAAATATAAAACTCGCTGATAATAACCGTATAATTGTTAATGATTCAATGGCGACTGATGTCGCAGGTGTCTTTGCTGCCGGAGATATCACTACTGGTTCAAACCAGTTCAATCAAATTGTTACAGCGGCTGCTGAAGGTGCTATTGCTGCTCTGGAAGCGTTCCAGCTTGCCAGAACGAGGAAAACGAAATGAGTGATGAAGAATTTTGGACTGATGATCTTGTAGAAGACGAAGATGAACCTTTAGAAGAAATTGATTCTTCAAAGCTTAAGTTCACCAAGATAAAGGATCTTGAGCTTGGTATGGAAAACGTCAATATAGAAGCCACCATAGATTTTGTCGGTGATGTCATGGGCAAAGGATATGGTGAGGACCCTTTCGCTATATCTTTTCTTAAGGACAGTTCAGGTGAGGTAAAGATGACTATCTGGGGTGATAACCTCAAAAAAGCCAAGAAAGGTCAGAAAATACAAGTTTTTATGGCCTCTGTAGGAGAGTATAGGGGTGAACTCCAGCTATACCCTGACAGACGCAGGGGTGTTGAATTCGTTTGAGAAAAAAAAGAATTGGCTGGATTGTGACCGCTCTTGTTGTTCTGCTTGCTTTGAGTGTCGCCTTGATGGTCTGTCTTTCATCTGTTCGTTCTGTTGCGTTTGACTTCTCTGTCTATGAGTATGAGTTTGAGAAGCTTAACATCTATGACCGCTTTGATAAGGATATTCTTCATAATGAAACCAAATTCTTAATCAATTATCTTGCGGCTGGCGATGGCGAGATTGATTCTAATTTCTTCAATACCAAGGAGAAGATACATCTTGTCGAAGTCAAAACTCTGTTCCGCATTGCAGATACTTTGATTAACATCGCAGCTATTCTGTCTATTGCTTGCATAATAATGATTTACATATTTGTTGGCATGCTTTACCCGCGCATTGCTACCAGGAATGATTACCTCAAGAAGATTGTGTCTTTTTTGCTTGTTGCATCTGGTGTGACTGTGATTGGAACGTGTCTGCTTTTCATACTTATGACACTTACTTTTGATTTTTCTTTCATTCTTTTCCATAAAATTGCATTCAGGACTGATACCTGGTTACTTGACCCTGCTGTTGATAATCTTATCAGGATGTTTCCTCAACAATTCTTCTTTGATCTTTTCATGAGAATACTATATGCGTGTATATTTTTCGGCGCAGTCTTTCTGGGTGTAGGTTCTCTTCTTAAGAAGTCAATGTGAATCCTGATTTGGAAAGGCGTTCTTTTGTCACTTTCAGCTTGACATATCGCATAAGGTCTTCAAGAAACACCACTTGATTGTTAACTGGAAGGAAATCCAATCCTCTTGTAGCCATCAAAACAAATGCTTTGTAAGCGTGTGTGTTTGGTTTTGATTTCGGCATCCTTGAAGCAGGCGTCATAACATCCTTTGCTCGAAGTGTTCCCCATGTATCTTTGTCTTTATTCAGTATCTGGTTGATTTTTATGATACCGTTTATCTTCTTGCCATCCATGACAGGCAGCATTTTCTTGTCTGTTTTCTTTAGTGTTTCATATGCAGATTGTAATGTTGCGTGAGGGTTAATTGACTTGTATCTCTTGCGTGCAAATTCCTGTATTCTCTTACCTGTAAGTGCATCGCGTATGACTACCTGATCATAGCTTAGTGTACTGAGCATGAGAAGGAACAATCCTATTAGCACAAGCCATATTGCGGATATTCCTGCTGAAAAAATACTGATTAAACCTATAAATATGAGAAAATAGGCAAATGCCTTGCCTGCTGTGGTTGCCATCTCTGTAGCTTTCTTGAAGTCTTTTGTCACACTCCAAACTATTGCCCGAAATACTCTTCCACCGTCAAGGGGGAATCCAGGAACCATATTAAATATTGCCAGCACAAGATTTAAGCGGGATATGTATGTTGCTGAAACATCAAGCAAGAAAAAAGTATCTGCTCTGCTTATAAAATAAAATAATGCTGCGAGCGCAAGTGACATGACAGGTCCTGCTATTGACATTTTCAGTTCCTTGCCAGGCGTGAGTTTTTGCTCGTTTATACCCGCCATTCCTCCGAAGAGAAATAATGTTATGCTTTTGACAGTTATTCCGTTTTTTTTGGCTATGTAGCTATGCGCCATCTCATGTAGAAGTACTGAAAGGAATAGAAGTTTAGTGCTTATTAAAGCTGCTCCCCAATACATTACTTTGTGATATCCTGGGTTGTTCTCCGGAAACCATCCTGTAGCAAGTCCCCATGTCAGAACTGCTAATAGGATAAGCCATGAATAATGTACATAGATATCAATACCTAAATATTTTCCTAACTTAATGCTCCTCTTCATCTGACCAGGACCTCTTTTTTAGGGAGTTTAAAAGACACCGACTTTTAAGTATATAAAGCTTTTCTTAGGGTCTATGACACCATTCTGGTCAATAAAGCCACAAGTTAAACGATTCAATCGCTGCCTTTTTAAACTAAAAATTATCAATTATTAACAACATTAACCAAAAAATTTAAATAATCCTTTTGAGTTAACACCATTAACATGGCTGACAAGGATATAATACTGAAGAATTTTAATGAATACTACGAAATGGCAGAGTATGCCATGTCCAAGCAAAAATATAATACAGCAGTCACTCTGTTCTACAAGGCATTGGTTGAGCTTTGTGATCTCGAACTCATACGCTCTGAGGGTCGTATCGGCGCGAACCATACAGAACGGTTCAATCTTTTGAAGACATCTTCTCCAAAGTTGTACAGCATCGCATCTAAACTGTTCAGGTTCTATCGTGACTCGTACAACAAGGAGATAAGCAGTACAGTAGCAGGCATTATGAGTGAAGAGGTGAAAAATGCTAAAAGGATCTGCCTCAATGACCACTAAGGTCAAGCGATGGATGAAAAGCAAGCCAGTTGTTGACGTGATAATGTTTGGCTCGTCAAAAAGGGGAAAGGAAAGGCCGCAAGACATTGATCTGTGCATAATTGTAAAGGATGAGCACGAGAAGGAATGCATAGACCTTGTCGACTCCCTTGGAATCATGGTTGACAATGCTGGCGCACGTTCGCATGTCACATTTCTACTGTCCTCCTCTTTCGCAGCTGGTGACACTCTTGTAAAGACACTTCTCCAGGAAGGGTTCAGCATCAAGAAAGGAAAGATGCTTGCTGATTCACTGGGGCTCAACAGCAAAAGCCTTTTTGTATACACCCTCCAGCATTTCTCTTCTTCGAAAAGAGTCAAGTTCCACTATATGCTGAAAGGAAGACGGGGCGTTGAAGGTATATTGAAAGAGGTCACAGGGGAGTTTCTCGGCACAGGATCAATAATTGTACCGATTGGCAAAGAGGATATCCTAAGGGAGATTTTCGACCAGTGGGACGTGAGATACTCTGTCAAGAGGATGCTGGTTGGTTAACAATATAAACCCAAAAGAACTAAAAGACCTTTTTGGTTAATAGTATTAAAAAAATGGCGAAAAACAAAAAAGCCCAGCTTACTCTATTCTTCATAATAGGTATAATGCTAATAGCAGCTTTCGCTTTTGTGCAATATCTAAACGCGCGAACTGCTGAAGATCAGATCCGCGGACCTACTGAAAAACTAATCAATGATTTGTTGAAGACCGGTGCTATTCCATACTATCTTGGTGTTTGCCTTGAAGAGATAACTGAAAAAGGTATTACATTAGCTGGTGCGCAGGGAGGAGATATATTTATTGACCAAGGCGGTCCTGCTCCTTCGCCTACGCGTTATGTTCCTCTTGGTTCACGTGTGACATATGGCATATCTGCACCTATACTCGTAAATGGCACAGAATATCCTATGCCGCCAGGCTATCCGGGTGGCGGAAAAGGTAATTCGCAATCACCCATACTTAACTTTGGTATTTGGGGAAGGTTTGGTGAACCGTCTCTTAGACGCATGTGTGATTCGTTAGGCGCTAATTCTCCATATGCTTTTGAACAGTTTGGTTATCCTCGCGGCGTGATTGTCGCTCCTATCTGCATGAACAATATCTATACTGATATCCTTTCAACCCAATGGCAGCTTGAACGTTATGTTGAGAAATTGATTGTTAATTGCACCAATTGGACTGCTATCCGTGAAGAGACAGGTTATAATGTAACTCCTGTGGGCTCACCTAATGTGACTATCCGTCTTGGTGATAGTGATGTCTGGGTTGATGCATTTGTTCCTATCGAGCTTGTTGTCGGCGGTGTCGCTCCAGTATATGCTATAGGTGATTTTCATTCAAGGATTCCTGTGCGGCTGAAAAGGGTTGCGGAATTAGCATCGTTTTTGGCAACGTATGATTCTTACTCGTTGATGTTTAACCTGTCAAGGCAGTTCAAAGCTATTTATTTGTGGGATTCTAATATGAATATTTCTGTGTCCACTCCTTTCAGTTCTGCAGGTATATGGGAAGACGTTGTGACTATTCAGGATGCTGGTTCAAATCTTAATGGTAAAGATTTTGTGTATCAGTTTGCAAGAGAGAATAGATATCCTGCTTTGGATTACATTCATCAGATGACTAACTGGTCTGAGTTTGACATGGTTATGATGGAGAATGACACTATTATTTTATCTCCAAATCCTCCAACAGATTTAATGAATAATCAGCTAATTTACGATCCTGATGAGGATAAACTGATTTATTACTACACCGGCTGGAAGCAGACTTGTGATGAGAAGTTTAATTTTGATCTTGGTATTCCAAGGGTTAACTGTTCTATTAAAGAGCCTTCGCTTCCAGAGAATTATTTTGATTTCCCTTTCAGCACTGATCTTTCTTCTTCTGTACCCGGTTACCCGATAGGGATAGCATGGAAATCCCTACCCCTATTCAGCGAATCAAGTGTAGAAGATGACGAAGCATATCCACCTCTTGCTCCTTGGATGTGGACATCATCTGATGAATACCTCGCCACTGGACGCAATGCTTCTGTTTCAACTGGCTATGATGACATTGGTCCGCATAACGTGACTGTCTGGGTGTGTGATGAAGCAGGACTTTGTGATTTCCAGGTCGTCAGGATTATGA
>JABMQF010000113.1 GCA_013203345.1 Candidatus Woesearchaeota archaeon | reverse complement strand
AATTGATCACTCACAAAACATACCTACCTGACTTGCGCTCAATTGAGGTGGTACTTCAGAGCACGCCAATTCATCAAGGACGTTCCCAAAGCCACAAATTATTTAACAAAAATAGCGGCTATTTTTCCATCTGTATTTAACCATATTCCGCTTAACATAACTTATTGCATGCTAAACAGAAGGCGGCAGGTTTAATTCACCCCTGCATGATACCCAGAAACCACTTAATCACTTGTTCGCCTTCAGAATATGAGATGGTAATATTGTCAAATATCCCGGTATTATCTTTGTTCCTAAAAAAACAGCGGGGTCTGGTCCCAACGGCGTCATTACCAGGTTTTCATAATAGTATTCTCTTTAAACAGGGGTATTTTGAATGTATAGCAAGCCAGACTTAAGAATCAATTTGATTCCGATAGCTTTTAAAAAAAATAAATTTGCCGGCAGTGAATTGCCATATGAGGATGAAGATCAGCTCAAAGAATTAAGAAACACTTATAGAGAAAGCCATGTCATAAAACGGCGTAAAAATAAAATCCAGTGTGTCCCTCTGACCGATGAGAGTGAGTTGATAGGCACAGAAAAGCAGTTCAGTGTAAAAAACGATTTTATATTGGCATCAAGGCTTGTTCAGGAGTCGATAATCAGATTTTTGAAGAGCAAGGATATGCAATTCCGTAGATTGTTCAATCCAACCTCGATTGTAATCACAAAAGAAAACCTGATGAAAGAAGTTGTCAATGATAATGAAATCGCCTCTGTGATTCCGATGCATCCTGAGTATCAGTTTGAGAGCAGGGTCATTGTCCCCCATAATAGAAAAGTGGTTTTTGGCATCCTTCTGAATTTCAACGTCTGCCAGTTAATAGAAGCAACTGCCAAGGATCTTATTGATAGGGATATGGATATCAGTGGTTGCTATGTCGTCGCTGATAGTACCCATGAATTTCCAGTTGTAGATAAGAGATACCGTAAAAGACTCGTTGGAAAGGTGAAGGATGTTGATGGGCAGATACTAAAATTGGATGACTTCAATGAACAAGATCAAATCGATGCAACATCATGCTATCTTGAGCCAAGCCTCAGGAATATTCGGCAATGCCTGATGGCACTCTCTGGCCAGGATATTCAGAAGACTCAAGAAAAAAGACTATCGCAAACCTTCAAAGTCAAGGGTGCAAAGAATCAGACTGATAGAATTGAAAGGATCAGAGATTGGCTTGAGAAATACCAGCCATTCAATTGTGGCGGAGGACTGTCATTTGATATCACTTCAGATATCTTGCAGTTAAAATCCGGTAATGAAGCTGGAAATTATAATAATCTTCAAAGCCCTACATATGTATTAAGACCTGGTGGATCAATAACGGTAAGAGGCATCATCGATAAAAAAATCGATGAAAAAGGTCCTTACGATGCAGAATCTTTTCCCAAGAAAAGAGTCAATATTGCGGTTCTCTATCCTGAGAGGTTTAAAGGCGAGGTAGAGTTATTCATAAAACAGTTCCGTGACGGAGTACCACCAAGGCCTGGCAAAGAGACCCCTTTTGCGCAAGGTTTCATAAGGAAATATCGTTTGACAGGGTGTACTTTAGAGATGTTTCCGATAGATAGCGACAATGAAGACGCTAACGGCTACAAGACCGCATGCCTCAGGGCACTTCAGGATAACCAGGAGGATATTGATCTTGCAATAATAGTGATCAGGGAGGATTTCCATCATCTGTATGGAGAGAGAAATCCTTATCTGGTATCCAAGTCAACCTTCATGTCACAAGGTGTTCCAGTACAAGCAATAGAGATCGAGACTATCAGGGACCAAAGAGGGAGGCCTTGGATACTCAACAATATCGGGCTTGCAACTTATGCCAAGCTTGGCGGGATTCCTTATATGCTGACCTCGGCTTCAGGTCTGACACATGAACTCATCTTTGGGATTGGAAGTTCCAATGTCATGAGTAGGCGGCTTGGAGATTCTGGAAGATTTATCGGTATCACAACTGTCTTTAGCGGTGATGGAAACTACTTGCTGTATAACCTCACAAAAGAGGTGTTGTACGAAGATTATCAGGATGCTCTTTTGCAGTCTCTGAAGGATGCCATTGATGAAATTAAGGCGAGATATGCGTGGCAGAAAGGAGACAAGGTCAGACTGATATTTCACCAGTCCTTTAAAAAATTCAAGGATGTTGAAGCACTGGCTGTCAAGGATCTTGTCGATTCAATACCGGATTTTGAAGTTGAGTATGCTTTTGTTCATATCAGCAGAAGCCACCCTTGGAAGGTCTATGATAAGAATGTAGCAGGTATAAACCATTATGAGAATTACCAGAAATATACTAAAGGTGAGTCCGTTCCATTCAGAGGTTTCTGCATACCTCTTGGCCCAAAGACAGGTCTGCTGACACTTACAGGGCCGCATCAGCTGAAGAATCATCTACAAGGATGCCCGGAACCTATCCTTGTTTCCATTCATCATGAATCCACTTTCAAGAGTTGGGAGTATCTTGCCGGACAGATCTATAATCTGACATTCATGTCTTGGCGAAGCTTTTTTCCATCAGCCATGCCTGTGACCATTGAATATTCTGATTTCATAGCAAGGATGATGGGGTCTCTTAGAGACATATCAAATTGGAATCCAGATATCCTGAACACAAAGCTAAGAGAAAGCAGGTGGTTTTTATGACAGAGGCTCTATCGTTTGAGATTAACAAACAGCTTGATAAGCTTAAAGACAGTATCCAGTCGCACAATGAAAGGGCCGATGTCTACGGACTTTTTTCTTATCATATTCTTAATGCAGCCTCTGAATGGAGAGAGAAATGGCACGTATTATGCGATGATGATTGGGTTGAAAAGCTTTTTGAAGAAAATAACGTCTATTCATTATCAAGTCTTGGTTATTCCATTAAATATTCGTCATTGAATGCTGAGGCAGAAGAAAAGTTTTCTAAAGCTTTTGATCTGTTGATGCAAAGGGATCCATTCAAAGGGCCTCATGTCTCATTTGTCTTCCAGCCTATTACATTGATTGGGCTTATCCTCGGTGTCAAGACGGTTTCCGGTGTTGAATGGCAGGCTAAGGCATCAGATTGGCTGTCTACAGTCATTGATAGAAGAATCAATATTGCAAATCTATCAGGGTACCATTCGTTGCTATATAACTATGCAAGGTATCTGCTCGATGGGTCATTATATGAATTGTCTGTTGACGCAAAGGATATTTCAATCGAAGAGCTTTCCATATTGGAATACACCATTAAAAGGGGGATCTTCAAAGAAAAAAACCAGAATACTGTTCTATCTGAAATCAGAGAGCGTCTTGTCGACCAGCTCATCAAGAGCGACATTTCTGAGGATTCGGATGAGAAAGCTGCAATGATATGGATTT
>JABMQF010000112.1 GCA_013203345.1 Candidatus Woesearchaeota archaeon | reverse complement strand
GTACTCCAGCTGTTCTTTCACCAATTCAGCCAGCACTTTCTCATCATCCACAAAAAGTATCAGTTCGTTTCCCTGGAGAATTGGTTTAAAGGTCTCCATTTCATGTTCAATCTCCTCCTCAATCCTGGGGAAAAACAGATGAAAAACGGATCCTTTTCCAGGTTCACTCTTAACCGTGATTGCACCGCCATGACCTTTGACAACACCATATACCACTGCCAGTCCCATGCCTTTGCCCACTTCTTTCTCCTTTGTGGTGAAGTAGGGATCAAAAATACGTTCCAATACATCAATGGTTATGCCATGGCCTGTATCGCTCACAGTTAGTTTCAGGTAGGGACCAGGAGCTAAGTTCATTGAGGAATGCTTTTCATCCTTTTTAAATTCCGAATTCCTAAATCCAAGATCAAAATTCCTGAGACTCACTTCAAGAATACCTCCCTTTTCACGCATGGCATGGCCTGAATTGGTACAGAGATTCATCAACACCTGATGAATCTGCGTGGGATCGGCTTTAATGGTCCCAGTGTCTCGCTCAATATGCTCATGGATTTTAATGGTGGTGGGCAAAGATGCCCGGAGTAGTTTGAGGGCCTCTTTGATAATGATACTGATCTTGACAGGTATCAGTTTCTGTTCGCTCTGGCGACTAAAGGTCAGGATCTGATTCACAAGTTCTTTTGCTCGACGACCAGCCTTTTTCGCTTCTAAGAGATTATCTTTTGCCTTGCTCCCGGCTGGAACATTTATTATCGCAAGGTCAGTATATCCAATAATGGCGGCGAGGATATTATTAAAGTCATGTATGATTCCTCCTGTCAATGTGCCGATAGTTTCCATCTTCTGGGCTTGTCGAAGTTGACAGTTAGCATTAGCCAATTCCTCAGTGCACTCTTGAAGATTTCTTTTATGCTCCTCGACAGTTGAATGGAGCTGAGCATTTTCTAAGGCAAAGCCAAACTCATCAATCATTATTGACATGATATGTTCATCATTTGAATCAAAGACTTCTTTAGTCTCCTTGTGGGAGAGATTTAAGACTGATATCAAGTTTTCTCCTACAAAGACCGGCATGATTATAAATGATGGCGGCCCATATTTTGGGTCATTTTCCTTTTGAGTCCTTGGATCGATCTCAATATCTTGAACGAGCAAGGGCTTCTTTTTAGATATAACAACTTGTGCCAAGGATTCATTCATGTTTGTATAGGTGCTTATTTTGGCTCCTGATTTTATTCCTCTCGATGCCACAAAATGAAGACGTCGCTTTTCAAGTTCGACCATTTGAACAGATCCAATTTGTGCCTTGGTTACGGACATGGCCTTTTCTAACAATACGCCCAGTAAATCATCAATATTTGAATTCTTGCTTGCAGCTTCTGTAAATTCTTTTATGGAAGATAACTCAGAGACCTTTCGGTTTAACTCTTCGGTTGTTTTTTCAAAATTTTTCATCAGGTTTTTAAATGAAATTGTTATCTGATGAAGTTCGCCCGTGTTATCTTTTAGATAAATTAAAGAAGTTTTACAGGTATTAGCCGTTTTAATAAAGCTCGAGACTTTTAAGAAGCCATCAAAAATCTGATGGAGAATAATCAAACCGCCCAATATTAACATTAGAGTTAAGGTGATAATAACGATCTGTGAGAAACTCAAAAAGATATTATTACTATAAAAAAGATAACAAGCTATAAATATGGGAAGGACAAAGACCAAGGCTTCTATAATTTTAAGCTTGGATTCTAAGCCCTTTCCCTCAATGCTTAATTTTTCGGTGTTAAATCGAGCCATTTTTTCTCTGTGATACAATGTTTTATTAGTTATTATGGTCTCTTAATACTAGTACACAATTTCAATAAAAACTTTATATTGATAAGATGGTATCACCCTCCCCCTTCAAAGGGGAGAGAAGGTGAGGGGGGCGGATTTGTATCTGTAATGAGAATGATGAAACACAACACTAGTTTCGCTTGTTACAGGGTTATCAGTTAAAATACGGACCAAGAATTAACCCGGGGTTTAATAATCTTGCAACTGTCATGCCAAAGACATAATCTATTGATTTCAAAAGCATTTCATGAATAACAAGGTTTTCTTATCCTCCTGTTTTTGCACAGAAATGCCCTTTTTTTTGTGCATTTTTGGTTTTGTATCGGAAGTTTAATTGTAAAAAAGGTGTTTATGGCAGGAATTTATCCCTTCAAGCCCAATTCATTAATCTTGGCCAAAAGGGTGTTTCTGTGAATGCCGAGTATCTCGGCTGTCTTTTTTCTACTCCCATTAGTAAATTCAAGTGTTTCTTCAATGTACTCTTTCTCGAATATATTAACGGCCTCTTTAAGAGTACTTTCAGTAAATTGTCTTTTGCCAATATTAGATATGGAAATATTCTTAAAATGTATGACAGAATCCTTAGTTATAGTAAACAATCTCTCAACCAGATTTTGAAGTTCTCTAACATTTCCCGGCCAATCATATTCTGTCAAGGCTTTAACAGCATTATTGGAAAACTTCTTGGGAGGTTTCCCGCTCTTCTTCGCATTCACCTCCAAAAAGTGACTCAGCAATAAAGGTATATCGCTTTTTCTTTCTCTTAAAGATGGAACCTTTATGGGAAAGACATTCAGCCGATAGAAGAGGTCGTCGCGGAATTCTTCCTGTGAAATCAAATTCTTGATGTCCTTGTTGGAAGCAGCGATGAATCTGACATCAGCCTTAATGACCTTGGTACTTCCCAGTCTTTCAAATTCCTTTTCTTGAATTACCCTAAGGAGTTTTGCTTGCATATTGATATTCAGAGTATCAATATCATCAAGAAATACCGTTCCTTTACTGGCAATTTCGAGTTTGCCCATGGTTGTACTGGTAGCACCTGTATAAGCGCCCTTAGTATGCCCAAAGATATCGCTTTCCATAAGGGTTGACGGTATAGCAGCGCAATTGACAACCACAAAAGGTTGATCCTTTCTTTGGCTGAGATTGTGTATCGCCCTTGCAACCAGTTCCTTGCCTGTTCCACTTTCTCCCTGAATGAGGACGGCACCATCGCTTTCCGATATAGTTGATATTAATTCAAAGATCTTCCTCAATTTTTTGTGTTTACCAACCATCTTTTCAAAAGGATGATATCTTTTCACCTCATCTCTAAGAAAGGTGACTTCCCTTAAAAGGTTGCGTTTTTCCAAGGCTCGGTTGATTACAGTTAAAACATCGTCAACTTTAAAAGGCTTGATAATATACTCATAAGCACCCAACTTAATTGCCTCTACTGCTGTTTGAATCTCCTTCACAGCGGTTACCATAATAATTTCGGCATTAGGATCTATCTCCTTGAGTTTTTTAAGGAGATCAATCCCATAAATATCCGGTAATAGTATATCCAGCAGAACTAAATCGATGGTATTTTTCGTAAAGATATCAACTGCTTCTTCTCCAGTACCAGCAAGAAGGACATTATATTCATCTTTAAGGACCATATTAAATGATTGACGAACACCATGCTCATCATCAACAACAAGAATTATAGCCTTTTTGTTCATGCTTGCACTCGCTCTTTTTGTTTCCAGTAATCGTTTTCCCTTGTTATTGACTGCATAACAGTGCACATCTTGTTGTGCAAAAATGCTTTAACCAAATGATGGCCACAAATCATGTGATAAGGCCTGTTCGAAAGATTATATCACCACACAAAGGCAGAGTAGTCAAGAAAACCAACATATTTCGCTCAAATTGTTATTATCCAGGATGCACAAAAAAATATGCATGGAGTGCACTGAATTCTGTGCAGATCTGGAGTCCTTTTTATATAGCTAAACTTGTCTATTCAATAAATTCTGATAAAAACGCCTAATCTTTGACACTATAACAATGGAGGAATCGCATGGAATAAGGGCCTCCGGAAATATTAGCATGAATTCAAATATCGACCATTTCCATTTTGAATGTCCAGCTCATAAAACATGTGTTGGCATTAATATTGAAGACATGAATCACAGTTGGGTTAATCCTGTTACACCATTTTCTTTTTATCCTCCGAATAAAGAACATAACATTCAGTAATTCCGCATAGTTTGTTTATTTGTCCTAACCAGACAGAATGGCTGATGGTATAGAGATAGGAGGTGATTGTTTTGAGGATCGCATTAAGCCCATTTCTACAGTGTAGGTTTAATATTTTCTTGTATTTGACCTTTGGCTGGAAAATTGCAAGAATATTTATATTCTTCCTTGGAAGGCTGTATTTCTACTTTAACAAAAAGGAAACGAAACTTATCAAAGATGCTGTCCTTGAGGTTATTGGATGCAGGGATCAAGGAATTGATATGAAAGGAGTTACAAAAAAGGTCTTTAATGGCATATTGTCTCATTATTATGAAAAACTATTTATTGCATTTGAAGAACCCAAAAAAGCAACTAAGTTTCTTAATCAAAACATTAATAGTCAAGACCTAATGATATTGAAGAGAAAGCTATCAAAAGGAAATGGTGTTGTTATGGTTACAGGTCACTATGGTGCAATTGAATATATTCCCACTCTACTTGCAGTTAACAACTTTCCCGTGTCCATGATTGCGAAGTTTAAAACAAAACAATTAAAGGAAAAAGTTTATGCTCAGGCTAAAAAATATAGAATAAAACTCATTGATGCTGAAAATACAGGAAATGTTTTCAAATCGGCTGTCAAAGAATTGAGGGATAATAGGATTCTTGTGACACAATGTGACGAGATAGAAGAATGGAGACCATCGGAAAAGGAAAAGATGTCATTTTTGGGACGAGTAACCGGCGTAGACAGAACAATAAATATTATCCAAAAAAGGGCCGGAGCAGAAATTGTTTTCGGAATAATACATAGATACAACTTGAGCAAGTATAGGTTAATCATGTATACTTATAAAGATATGCTACAGATACTCGATGATTCATCAACCTCTTCAGTTGGGGAGACTGTGTTAAAATTTCTTGAACAATATATTTACACCAATCCTGAACAGTGGTATCAATGGAAAGAATATGTTGAGATAAAGATGTTTCGAGACTATACAGAGATCATTAAAATACCAACTGCTTCCTTAGGGTTGAAACCTGCGTTTGGCAAGATCACATAACTTTCAGGGAGTTTAGCTAATTAAGCCACGTCCTTTGAGCGTGGATTCTTTCTTCTAAAGTTCTATATTCGGAAGGCATAG
>JABMQF010000111.1 GCA_013203345.1 Candidatus Woesearchaeota archaeon | reverse complement strand
TTTGATGTAATTCGCCCAACTGCGATGGTTCTTACTGTCGTTCCTTTTCGCTCGCTAGGTGGCAGCAGTAGCACAAGCAGAGTTATAGGAATTGTTGTTTGTGCGGGTACAAGCAGGGGTGGATTTATTAGTTGTGCGGGTACAAGCAGGGATGTTATTGCTAGAATTGTTATTGCTAGAATTGTTGTTTGTGCTGTCGCAGACAGAATTATCAATAACAAAATTCAAATTACCATCCATATTAATTTTACCGACGATGTCACACAAAAAAACTAAGTGATATCCATGTAGAAATAATATGTCTGTGTGCTTCCAACATCAACTGGCACAACCATTTCATAATCTACCTGTGTTATGTTGTTGAATGCATATCTATCTGACGTCACAGACACTCCATAAGCAAGATTATCACTGCTGTATGGCAGACCAAGCACGTCCTTGAAAGCTCCGCTTTGGTATACTCCTTCTTCTCTCGCGCCTGCTACAGTATGCGAACTAAGATTTGCTATTGACACATTGCTCACCGTCGCAATTGTAGCTACCCCATCATTCAATGTATTAGTCACAGAATCCGCACCACCAGTAGACCATCCGTACACATAATCCACATCAGATGCTTTTGCAGCATAAAGACTATCAAAATTAAAATTCGCATCTGTCGAGGCAAAGACTGTCTTGATGTCACTTGGATTTACAAAACCATAATCATACAATTGATTTCCTGCAGAATCACCAAGAGAGACTGATGCTGTGACCTCACCATAATAACCTTGCCATCTGATTGACGCAGATACTGTATTGATTGAAAATGATGTTGCGTTGCCTCCTGCTGTCCCCCTTGTAAAACTTGTCGACTCATTCACGCTTCCTGACACCCCTTTTACCACAGATGCAGAATATACAGCAGACGTTTTGTTGACTGACTCAGGTGCTGTCTCTATTATGATAGTATCATTAGCCAAAAGCCAAGATACTCCTGCTTTGTTACACGTAACATTCCATTCTTTTATACCTGGAGATGAATACCCGCCATCTTTGACATAGTCATAATACGTAGCTCCTTCAGACATAGTCTGTGTCCCATCAGGATCTGTAACATTACAACTAGCACCAGTGATCAGCGCACCTGTCGTCGCATTGACATAGTATGCATAATAAGTTACATTAACTGTTGTGTATTCAGTATCACCTTCTGCATTATCATTTATTGTAAGGTTCACATTACCCCCATAGGCATATCCTGTAAATCCTGTCACATCGAATGTACAATCACCGACGCCACCAGGATTAGAACAGACAAAGTTAGAACATTTTCCTGATAATACACAACTCTGCCCATTAGATCTCAAACCCTCAAGTGTTGAATACATACCCAAAGTATAAATTATATTATTATTATCACAATAATCACAATCAACATCACTGAAAGTTATATTCGCAGCCTTACCAGAAAATGCTGTTGCTGTTGTTGAATTCACAGAGACAAACTGGCTTCCAAACTCGATGTCATCGTCTATTTCATTATCCCCTCCTAATTCATCACTGCTAAGATTAAGTGAAACTTTCCATCTTATGAATCCATTGTCTTGAGAATGCCACACATAATTAGTCACGCTCTGTATCGTATTGGCGTCATAACCTGGCGAGAGATTGGTACCCTCAGCACCATTATTTGAAGTCTGTGTGGGGGGGATAAATTCAGTCAAACTCAATACATTACTGCACTGTTCAAGACCATCTTCATATCCATCATTAGGTATGACACATATCTGCCAATCATCTCCATTACTAGTCTCCTGCGACACGATGAGGTCTGTGCGATTCGAGTAGAGCGCAAGAACCTGTTCAGCGGATAATGATCTATTCCAAATTCTTAAATCATCTATAGTTCCGTTAAAATGATAAGCAGGTGTTCCATCCTGTTCTATTCCAACACCCCAATTATATACACTAATACTATCGCCACTTTGTGGAGATATATCTTTAGTATCAACTTTAACACCATCAACATACAAAGTTCCATTCACATCTCTATCATGAGTAACAGTTAGTAAATGCCAAACATCATTATTATATGATAAAGGACTGTATATCTCTGCCGAATTACTTATCCTTGCCTGAACTCTCCCATTTGGCAATAATCTATTGACATTTGAACCTATACTTCCTCCTGATCCTCTCGATAAGATGTGCTGCTCTACACTGGCCGATGTCTTGAACCATGAAGATATTGAGAAATCTTGATTCGCTCCAAAATCTAAAGAAGCATCTGAAGATAAATTTACATAATCATCAACACCATCAAACTCATATGCGCCCCTGTCATCATATCCTCCTGTCGAGTTCCACACAGCACCGATCACAGTCCCATGGTTGCTGAAGTTTGAGTAATCCTTTGTCCAGCTGCTTTCATATCCTTTGTTCGCCTCGAACGGCAGGTTCAACGCAGTGATTGACATACCATCAAGATACCAGTTAGTGATGTTCTTGACAGCTTCCCCATTGTCGTCGCTGACAGTGAAGTGCGCTGTTAGATTATCAGTAGTATAATTATTGACAGATGTCGCATTCAGAACAATCTCAGAGATAACAGGCATTGCATTCTCAACTCCAAGTGTGTTACTGCACTGTTCACCACCATCTTCATAACCATCATTCGGAGTCACGCACACTCTCCATTCATCATATACACTCGTCTCCTCAGAAACAATAAGATCAGTACGATTCTCATACAATGCCTGTATCTGCTCCTGCGACAATGAACGGTTGAAAAACAGGACATCATCAACAGTTCCATTCATACTAATCAGCATCTTGAATGATGTATTTGCGACAACATAATCTCCACCCATCACATCAGAATCCATTAGTTGACCATTTTTGAAGATTGCAATATCATCACCATCCTTCACTCCTGCCAGATGCATCCACTGGTCTTCAAGACCTGTGATAGGGAAATAAACTTTATCTGTCACACCATTTCTGTAAAGATAGAAATACAGTTGGTTCCAGTTCTGTTGGAACGAGAAACCTGTTTTAGGAGTTCCGTATTCTGTATTGAAGATAGGAAATTGGGCACCCGCAGAACCTGACGTAATCGATTTAAAATTGACCCAGCAAGATATGGTAAAACTTTCATTGACCGCAAGACTATTATCATCACCTAAATCAATGTTTGTCCCAGAACTCCCATTGAACTCATACGCACCTCTGTTGTCATATCCTCCTGTGCGGTTCCACACAACTCCATTGATAGTTCCATGATTGCTGAAACTAGAATAATCCTTCACCCAGCTTGACTCATTTCCACCAGTCGCCTCAAATGGCATATTCAACACTGCAATGCTTGATATCTCTTCAACACTGACATCATCAAACTCAGTATATTCTGTCCCTGCGGGATCTACAACACTGAAGAACAGCAACACATAGAGGTTGGAAGACGGAGTGAAAGTGACGTCAAAGTATTGCCAGTCTGTACTGTTCGTCCCATTCCAGACCCACGGCCCACCACCTGTCACCCTCGGCAACATTGTTCCATCACTCCTCGCATATCCTCTTACTCTGTACCATTTACCATACTCAAGAACCTGCTGTCCTGTCTGAGGGTATTGATTACCGCCGCCAATCTCTGATGTAGTCACCCTAAGCAGCCTGCTGCCACCATGAGGGTCGGTGGTCTGCTTGGTCATCACTGCATCCTGGACATTAGGCCATGAGCTTGTGCCCGCAGCTTCCATGTCGCCGTCTGTAAGCAGATCGATTCCACTGTTCTTTCTCCAGTCTGTGATGTTCTTCACATCATCACTATCACTGTCAGAACTGGTATAATACACAGTAAGATTATCAGTAGTATAATTATCCACAGACGTAGCATTCAGCACAATATCACTAACAACAGGCACATTGTTCACAGAGAAGTTCCTCTCATCTGTCTGGTTCATATTCCCTGCCATGTCGACGACGTACGCTGTATAGTTATGCAGGCCGGACGCAAGACTTGTGAAATTCCTCTCCAACGCATACACATGATTCATATAAGAAGCATTGATCTCTTCAGGGCTGAATGCCCTGTCCCATACCATCACATCATCGACCTGACCGTCAAAATGCACAGCCACAGAGCTGCTAGCACCGACATAGATCCTTGTATAATCAAAAGACGTGCCTCCTGAACTCCCCTCATACCCGCCATCTACATACAGATAATATGTCGGGGTTGCGGTCCTGACCATAGTGACATGGTGCCATGTGGAATCATCATATGACGCTGCAGAATAAATAGATGATGTAGGTCCTCCACTATTGTCAATCCTTAGTCTGCCATTAGATCCCTCCATGACAAGATTCATACCTACACTGCTGCCCTGCGCAAGGTCAAGCACTCTCCTGCCGCCGGCAGCCTGTGATCCTGCTTTGAACCACAGCGTAACAGTCAGGGCAGAATCCAGACCAGACAGTCCAGATGCGTTCACATAGTCATTTGAGCCGTCAAAGTTGTAGGCTTTGCCCCTCGCACCTGTCCACACCTCGGGGCAAGTACTTCCTGCGCAAGTCCCATCATTGCTGTAAATAGAACTATCATCTGTGTTATCCTCAAATCTCCACCAACCACGTAAACTGTTGTCAAGATCCACGAACGCAGATGTATTGTGCGCATCACTCGTCGACACATTGACATACAGCCAGTCCGCTGTGCTGCTATTCCGTCTGTTGTTCGCAGGTGTGGGACTGACAAAATTAATAGTAGGTGCGACAGTATCAATAGTAAGCGTTCTGTTAGAAGTGAAATCACATCTGTCTGATGTATCGCAAGTCCCACACGCCCAGATAAAAGATGTTCCATCCACCAGCCCTGTGAAATTTTTCTCGACAGTTTCTGAGTCACCGCTGGCAGAAAATGTCTGGTTAAGATGCCATGTTCCTGTATAGTTATGCCACAAGGTCACATTCGCAAGTACATCACCCGCGTATGCATCACACTCAAGTTTAACAGTATCATTCACAACCCAATCATCAAGAGGATCAAGAGAATTAATCTCCACAGCATCTATTGTGAGATTGCTGCTGCACACCTCAGTCCCATCTTCTTCACCATCATTAGGAGTCACGCATCCCTGCCAGTCATCATTGAGTTCTGTCTCCGAGGATACAATAATAGCAGAACCTTCATTATACAATGCAGATATTTGTTCTCCTGTCAGTGCGCGGTTATACACCCTCACACCACCTATGGAACCATTGAAGTACCTGCCAGCTACAGCATCATTTCTTCCTATGACAAGATCGTTCGTGCCTGTCTTTATTGTGTGTACGCCAACATAAGTTGTTCCGACATAACTGCCATTTCTGTACATCAAAGTATGCGTTCCATTGTAAAGAGCAACAATATGCTGCCAGTATCCTGTGACAGTCCCCATCTGATTTCCAAATGTGTGATCATTTGAGGTGTTCTTGAATCTCAGCATGATATTACTTGAACCAGAATTGCTGTATACTGCGTAAGTATCTGCGCTATCTCTTCTTATCAAACTGAGTATGCTGGATGATACATTTCTTCTTTTAATCCAAAACTCTATCGAGAACGCCCCAGTCACATCCAGACTTGAATCATTAGCCACAGTAATTTCATCATCAAGACCATCAAAATCATAATAGCCCCACCCATCAATATCGCCTGTCGGATTCCACGTAGCACCATTCACTGTTCCCGTATGCCCATTCCCTGAATAGTCCTTTGTTGTGGCAGACGTGTCTGCAGTATTGTTTTCAAATGGTAGGTTCAGCAATGTTATGCTTGACCCATTCAAATACCAGTTGGTGATATTATAGATATCATCACCATCAGCATCACTCACATCCCATGTAAGTGTTAGATTCGCGTTTGTAAAATTATGTCCTGAACTTGGTTCAATAACCACATTACTTGCTACTGGTACACTGTTTGCCATTGCTGTGACAGGAGGATCATTCCCTCCGCTTCTTCTTGGCACAAATTCACCCTGCACATCAAAATATGGATCAGGTGCAGAATATATGTACTGGTCAGCACTCTCATCTGCACTCGGTGGTGTTTCTGATTGTTCAGGAATTGTCCCACCAGACGAGACACCAATAGGCTCTTCAGATATGGAGCCTGACATCTGACCATAGTATATCAACATACGTCCCTGACCTGAACTTCCCGCTCCGCTTACGCTTGCAAGATCATTGTCCATGTATATACTGCGTCCTTTGATTAGTATAGTTCCGCCACTTCCTTGACCATTGTTTCTTGGGAGCATTATTGATTCTGATCCTTTTGATTCTATCATTCCATTTGATTTGATATCATTTGCATATAGAAGTATGATTCCACCACCAGGGGTGCCAGGATTTTGTATTGGTGCTGCTCCGCCTCCTCCACTGCCAAGGTATATTCTTGTAAATATATCCTGACCATATATTTCTCCTGCTTGACCTTTGGAAGTGCATCCTTCTTCGCATACTGTTTCTTCACCCTCGGTGCCATAGCTTGCGTGTCCACCATAACCCGAAGCATTACCATTGAAATGTCCTCCTCCTCCTGCGCCGAAGTTATTATCAACAGAATTAATTCCTAATCCAGAAATACTCTCTCCTTGTTGTGCTATACATTCTCCTTCGCACCAATCTCCGCCTCTGTAGCCTTTACCAGTGGTTGTAATAATACCATCTTGCGATATAGTTATTGTTCTATTGACCCTGAATACAATTATGCCTGTACCACAACCTCCCACATCACAATCTACAAGACCAGTCCAGGGTGAAGCAGTCAAAACAGCACCTGAAGTTATGTTGATATCTGTGTATTGAGGTACTCTCTGCACAACAATTTTTTGTTCGCCCTCGCTAGAATAATCATTGATAAGCGGTTTTTCAATAACTATCTGGCCTTTTGTTATGTTCTTTATTTTGATGAATTCATAAACACCTACACCGTCGTCAGCATCTTGATTTCCTTGTAGGTTTATGACAAGAAGTTCATCTCCAGATGATAATCCTTGAAACAGATTGTTTTCAGAATATGAATAAATGATATCCTCTCCACTATACACCTCGTTGATTCTATATGCTATCCCGTCTGCGTTTTGCCTATGCAAAGACAAAGAGTCCTTGTTAATATCTTTGATTGAAACTATCTCAACAGCACCATCACTCCCTGTGCCAAGCTCTTCAGAGTTTATTTCTAATTGTATAGTATCAGAAAAAGATAATCCTGTGATTTGCGCATTCAAACCAAGCAGTAATGCAAAGAAGTAAGCCAGAATTCCAAAAAGAGAAAACAAAATGATAGTTAGAATTATTTTTTGAGCACGACCTCTACTTCGATCAGGGCGTTTCCAAACATCTTCATACATTGTTTCAGTCATATCACTATCTTTTACCAAAAACTAATACCCCCTAAAATACAAAGTCTGCTGACAAGGTCAAGAATAGAATGCTTAACCCCCTTTTGTAGCTACTACCACCCCCTAATGCAAATTAAAACTATTTGAAACATGTTTTTTACAGCTCACCGAAACCCCTTTCATAGAGCACATGTTTTATAAGCTGACCATTTTTGAGTTTATAAACCTTACGGAAATTTAGTTACGGACAAAAATAGTTAATATTTTATAC
>JABMQF010000110.1 GCA_013203345.1 Candidatus Woesearchaeota archaeon | reverse complement strand
TTGAGCAGAAGCTGGAAAATTGTAAAGTATATAGGGGAAAGCAAGCCGAAAATATCAAGGCGAATATAATCAGTAACCTTGATGAGATGGTTCCGCAAGAATTTTTGAAAGATTTATTCTGGCATAGTCTTGAAAATAAGCAAAACGATGTTTACAGCTACATAATGCGCGATTATGAAAGTTGTATGAATAACGCATCACTTTCTACAGTTATTCAGGAAGCACAAAAGCATGCTTTGATGTCTAGTGATAAGATGGTTGAGGCCAACATAAGATACGTGGTAAAGATTGTTAATAGGTATATTGACAACAAACTAGATTTTCTTGAATTGGTACAAGAAGGTACTATTGGTATTACGATTGCTGCGGATAGGTTTGATTACACAAAAGGATTCAAGTTCAGCACGTACGCAACATGGTGGATAAGACAATCAATTACAAGATTTATTCTTGACACTGAGCGTACAGTAAGAGTACCGGTTCATCTACAGGAAAAAATCAGACAGATAAACAGGGTACGAGCTGTGGAATACATGAAGAAAGGGGTTTTACCTGAAGATTGTGAAGTGGCTCAAAAGCTACATATTGGTGCTGATTTAGTCGAAGATTACAGTAGGTCAATTTTTAGCACAGAGACGCGGTCTTTTGTGACACAAACAGAGGATGGGCAAGAGAGTGATTTAGATCCACCTGATCCTGATGCTATTATGGGATATGATATCATACATAGGAATGACGTGTCCCGGTTTATATGGGCAGGTATATCTAAGCTGGATCCTCGTGAACAGCAAGTGCTATGCATGAGATTCGGTCTTGGACCTTGTAGTAAGTATGGTCTGCGAGAGGATGCTACTACATTAATGACTCTTAAACAAGTTGGAAATTTGTATGGTCTTACCCGAGAAAGGATACGCCAGATTGAGTATTTTGCACTGAAGAAACTTAAACATACATATAATAATAAACCATTCCAGGAATTATACTAAAAATTTTGATGGAATGTTTTTAATGGGGTAAAATATTCCTATATTCAGGTCGAAAATGAGATTTTAAAAAGTTTTATAACAGGATAATACTTTTTTATTGTCATGACCATAAAAATAGATGGATCGTATCTTGAAGGAGGCGGACAGATAATAAGAACTGGCCTTGCTTTCTCCACACTTCTTGGAAAGAATTTTTCGGTTGATAAGATACGTCAAGGTAGGAAAGTTCCTGGATTAAAACCTCAGCACATGCACGCAATACTTGCGCTTAAAGACTTGTCAGGGGCGAAGACAGATGACATAACTGTTGGATCATGTTCTTTAGAGTACAATCCGGGTAAGTTGAAACCTCGAACTTTATCTGTTGACATAGGCACGGCAGGTAGCATAACACTACTGCTGCAATCTCTTTGGCTACCATTGATACTCTTCCCTGGAACATTTCGACTAAAGTTCAAAGGAGGGACAGACACCAAATGGAGCATGCCTATAGACTATCTTGCACAGGTGTTTGTGCCTCAGATACAACGCTATGCAGACATAACTGTCAAATTAATAAGACGAGGGTATTACCCTAGGGGAGGAGGAGAGGTTGATATCAGGATCAAGGGTAAATATTCATTTGATACAATAAGTGAGGGTGCGCCTCAGATCAATCTTACAGAACAGGGCATACTCTTGCAGATTAAAGGCGTAAGCCATGCGTCACTTGACCTCGAGAAAGATCAGGTAGCAGAGAGACAGGCGCGCGCTGCAAAGAACGCTCTGTTACGACTTGACGTGCCAGTGCATATAGATCTGCAGTACTCAGAAACACTTAGTACAGGATCAGGAATAACTCTTTGGGCAATATTTTCTAAATCTGAAGATGATGTTGATGTGCATAATCCAATAAGACTTGGTGCAGATTCTCTGGGCGAAAAGGGTAAAAAAGCTGAGGTAGTAGGAGAGGAGGCTGCCAGGAAACTGCTTGAAGAGATAGAGTCGGGGGCGGCGGTGGATAGGCATTTGGCGGATAATCTTGTGCCTTTTTTGGCTGTGTTTGGTGGCGAGATAAAGACGAGCGTGGTCACAGACCACACAAAGACCAATATATACGCTGCAGAACAGTTTTTGGGGAAGAGGATTGAAATTGTCAACACAACAATCAGAAGAATATAGAACAATCACTTATTATTTTTAACATCTTTCTTTTCATTCTTCTTTTCATTCCTAGGTTTGGAGGAGGGTTTCATATTCATATGTTCTTTTGCCTGGAACGCTAGAAGGTCATCTGTTGTCAACTTCATACCTTTCTTAATTTTTTCTTCAACATCTCTTTCTTTTTCGATGAGTTTGCTCTCTTCGTCCTTCTTTGCTTTCTTCTTTTCACGTAAATCTACACCTTCTACCTTGGAGCGGATATCGTAAATCTCATCTAGCTTTTTCTTTACGATGTCGTTTTGATCATTATACTTTGTTTTTGCTTCAACAAAGTTTTTTAAGGCTTCATCTTCATTTGTGCGAAGATCCTTTATGTCTTTTGATGCCTCTATCAGTTCTTCATGGTACTTTTGGCTTGTCTCAGCTTTTAACTGTACTTTCTTATGTGTTTCATCAGCTTTTTTTCTGATCCTGTCAATATCCTTCCTGAGTTCGTGGATATTGCCAAAAACACTACTAACATCTTTAGATTGATTAAGGAGTTTCTTTTTCTCTGCAATCTTCTTCATAACGCGCTGTTCGATGTTGAATGGCATAGCTTCTGTTTCTATCTTGAATTCTAGTTCTTCAATTTCAGTCTGAATTTTGGAAGGGTCAAATCGCATATCTAACTTTGTTGAGACTTCCTTCTTCTCCTGTTGTAGTTTCAACAGCTCATTCTGCTTGTCCTTAAGAAGTGTGTTTAGTTCCTGTCTTCGTTTTTTAGAGTCCCTAACTTGTTTTGTGAATGTGTTACGCTTACTCTTTGCGTCACGGATTGATTGAACAGAGTCAGAAATAGCTTTACTAGCTTGTCTTTTCTTCTCGAACCAAGATTCTTTATCTGTGTTCAGTTCATGAAGTGTGACCTTGAGACTATCAAGCTCTTTTTTCT
Source organism: Candidatus Woesearchaeota archaeon (assembly GCA_013203345.1). Classification (GTDB taxonomy): domain Archaea; phylum Nanobdellota; class Nanobdellia; order Woesearchaeales; family UBA11576; genus JABMQF01. The sequence goes on along the minus strand of JABMQF010000110.1, from coordinate 7,509 downwards.
TGACTTCAAGTTCATCTTTTGATTTTTTCGTTTCTTCCTCGTCCATAATCATCCCGTTGACACGTGGTGCTTAAAAGCACAAAAAAATTTTACCCGAATAGGGCTCCAAGACCAGCGGCGGCCTGTTCTTCAGACTTTCCGTCATCTTTTTTCTCTTCCTTTGCTTCATCACTCGCGGCAGGAGATCCACTCTCTGCAGGAGCAGCTACGGCAGCAGGAGCAGCGACAACAGCAGCTTTTTCGATGGCTTCGTCGATGTTAACACCGTCAAGCGCAGCTACAAGTGCTTTCACTCTTGTATCATCAACCTTGACACCAGCGGCCTCAAGAACCTTCTTCACTGAAGCATCATCAACTTTACCACCTGCTTTATGTAATAACATCGCGGCATAGACATATTCCATTTTGATTCCCTCCATATAATTATCATGCGCCAGATACTAAACTCTTGACGCTCATCATCTCATTGTGTGCCTTCGCAATAATTGTTGGCATAACAACATCAGCATAAATATTCTCAGCTACAGCAAGTGCTTTCGCATCATTGAACGCTTTTGTTATGAGTGTGCTTGTTGTCTCTTTTGTGAACACTCCTGCTTCCATAGCAAGGTTGAATGCCCACCTGTGACCATTTGTGATGTTATCGATGTATTCCTGCTCATCGATTGATAGTACATCTTTTGTGAAGATGTTACCATCCTCGTAAGTTGCTATAAGATCGAGACCTATTTCCATAGGCTCTATTCCTAGCCTTGTAAGTATTCCTGCTAATTCACTGCTAATCTCATCACCTTCTTTGGCAGCTATAGAATCTTTTTTGATGATTACTTTTCCTTTGTCAATACCTGCAGCTATACCTGCCTGGCCAAGTTGTCCTATGATAGGTCCTGGAGCGAAACCAGTAGGTCCAGCAGGAACAATAATATCATTAGGTGCTATCTGACCTGCCTTTATCGGTGCGGTAGACTTGTTTTTGTTAAGTGTCTTGAAAAGTGAAAAAGGATTGTCCTTTGTGAAAAGAATGGCGGGCATTCCCTTGAGATGAGGAATTAACTGGTCAATACCTGGTTTGTCCTTGACAGCTTTTTCAAGAGCTAATTTCATGAGCCTTCTCTTGCTCATCTTGAGCACTACTTTACCTCTTAACTGTGCTCTCATATTCTGGAGCTGTTTTGTAGGAAGGTTTTCCATATTAACAGCGCCGATTATAGGATAATCTTTAGCAAGTTTTACAAAATCATCAATTACGCGTTTTTTTGAATCTGGAATTTTTGCAGTCTTGACCATTTCATTTGACCTCGACAGGAGTGCTCATCGTAAGCTTGAGCAAGACATTCTTAATATTATTTTGTTCACCTGGCAGATTGTGTATAACTGAATTATACGTTGTAATTATGTTATCAATTACTTCTTCTTCATTTTGGTCTTCAGCACCTACAGTGCACTTAATCACTGGCTGTACTTTTGCTTTTAGCTTAATTGTTTGCTGGAGTCTTTCGTATAAAGGCTGTAGTGATGTTTTTGGAGGAACAACGCAACCTGCTTTTGGGTTTGGCATTTTTCCTCTTGTACCTAATACTTTACCGAAGACCTGAGCTACCTTTGGCATTATATTTGCCTGAGCTATGAAGAAAGAATGTTCAGATGCTAGTTTTTTGATAAGCTTCTTATCAGCTTGAAACTTAGGAAAATCATCGACAAAGATAGCAGTATCACAGACCTTGGCAGCTTCTTCTCTGAGTTCAGGGCCTATAAATGCACATATTTTCACAGGTTTTCCTTTACTGTAATGTAACTGAGTATAAATCTCTATATGTTGTTCAGACTTCTTCATATTGAGTCCTTTGAGATTTATGATTAAATCGAACGTCTGCTTGAAGCTACGCTTCTTAGAATTCTCCTTTAGATTTTTAATCGCTTCTTTGACGGTATTTTTGTCCATAATGACCATCTCCACCCTCCTACGGTCCTTAAAAGCTCGTAGTCTGCGGGATCACTGAGTTTAAACAGGATTCAATGGGTGCTGAGGGGGTATATAAAGCTGATGGTTGGGTGGTTTTAATCCTTTATGATTGGGTTTGGTGGGTTGTATGGTTAAATGATATCCTTTTTACAGATAACTCTCTCTGTTATCCTGATTCTTTCTGTTATGGAGCCATATTCTGCTTGTGACAGCGGTAATGCTTGCCATGAAGGGGGCTGCGTTGACAGTGTGCTCAAGCAGGAGTTCCAGATTGGGTTGCAGTTCTATCATGTCTGTGACGCTCTCGCCAGCTCCAAGATAATACATAACTCCTGTGCCTATCAAGCCGATAGCGCCGTACAGCCTATCATATTTTTCATGTTTGTTTTCCAAAGAAGATGTGTATTCCATGTTCTCAACCCCTGAGATGTGTAATGAGGGGGGGGAAATATAAATATTGTCCTTCCGGCTGTTCTATCTTTCAAGTATGGTCTTGGTTTTTGATACAAACAACGCTGCCTTGATCCTTAATTGCTCTGTTTTTTTATTATCGAACTTTGACTTGGTAGAGTAGGTCGCGTCCTTTCTCTTGTTCTTTGATTCAACGTAGAAAAGTAGGTCCTGATAGTCCAGTAAGCTGGATAATACTTCAATGTCCTCTTTGTCAAGCTCTTTGCTGTAGAATTCTTTTATGAGGGTGCAGAGCGTCGCAAGATGATTTTTTGAGCTATACCCTCTTGTCAGTATCAATGCCAGCGCAGCATGATAGCATGCGTAATAACAGCCAGTTATTGCCCAGTCTAAAAACCCTATTTTAACGTTCTCCGCAACAAACCTCAGGTTATGTTCTGCTTTCTCTATATGTCCTTCTACCTCATCACTTTCAACGGGTTGCCTGTTAAGTATGCGTTTCTCTATGAATTCTGATATCTTCTGTTCCACTAATGTGGGATTGTTGAGAAGCTGGTTGAGATCATACTCTTTCATTGTAAAACACCTTGTAATACTCCGAGTGGTTAATAATAGGATAACCTGTGTTTATCGCAGACTGTACAACTCGGTCTTTCCTTAATTTCAATTCTTCAATGAAATCTTTGTAAGTAATCTGGAATGTGCTTATCTTTATTGCAGTCTGCGCATCTGCTTCCTTTTCTGCGTTCTCTGCGTTGATCTTCTTGTTTGTCACGAGCAAAATATCAATATCCGATTCTTTTCCATATGTTTCTTTTGCAGTTGAACCGAAAAGTATTACAAAAATCGGTTTTTCAGGTAAGCTGTCGAGGTAATGATCCACAGCGTTCTGCCTTATTATAGGGAGTTTTTCTAATTTCTCAACATCAAACATCTCAAAAATAATGTAAGCTTGCTTATTTTTCTTTACTGAGTACTTCTTCAGGTTGGCATCTTTTTCTGCCATGAGTATGTTTGCTTTCTCAAGCTCCTTGAGGCATTTTGTGGCACTGGGTCCGTGAAGCTTGGCTTGTCTTGCAATCTCTCTCAAATGTAGCTTCGCGGTTTTGTCCTTGTGAAACAATTGCATTATCCTGTAATAACCAGATTTCAGTATTGTCATCATTTTAGTAACGATTGTTATAAATACTGTAACATATATAAATCTTTTGATTCTCTTAGGTTTTTCTTTCGCAAGTTGCCCCTCTGCGAAGCATTTATAAAATAAAATGAGACTGTATCTGTTATGGATGAAGAGGATATCATCGCTGATGCGCGGCAAGCTGAGGAAGAGATCCGCCGTGAGGGAAGATGTGTGAAGAGAGGTCCTGTTATGAAAAAAGCACACTCAATATTTCTTCTCCTGCTTCTTGTGTTCCTGATAATAGTAATGGTCGTACCATATTCTGGAGTAAAGCTCGACCCAGAGCCTCGGGATGTTCCGACTGCAGAGCAGTTGCTGCCAGCAAACATCGATGAGCTCGCTTCTCAGAACCCCGGAATGATTGCAGGGACTCGAGGCAACTATAGAACACTGGTCTTGTCAGGACATCCTGCTATCCGCAGTATGGCATCACGGATAGCTACAATAAGCTGTCCTGCGAGTGATATATGTTATGCAAAAGCCATGTTCCAGTTTGTCCAGGAAAATCACCAGTATGTCGGAGATCCTCCTGATGAGTACCTTGAAAGTCCATTTGAGACATTGTATAATGGAGGAGCAGACTGCGACGGTCTTGCAATACTCCTTGCTAATCTTGTGTCTGGGGCGGGTATATCTACACGCTTCGCGTTTGTGCCTGGCCATGTTTTTGTTCAGGTCAAGATTGACGACGCACCAAGAAAATACAAACAGAAAGATGGCTGGATATCTATTGATCCTACCTGCGTAGGATGTGATTTCGGTGAGACATCATATAGCACGGCAAAACAGGAGAAGGTGTTTGTGTATGTATAGAGATTAGTTGATTTGGTGCTATTCCTTGAAGATCTGTGCCTGGAACTTGAATATTATGTTTTCTTTGTCTTTCCATGCTTTGGTGTTAAGACCTGCTTTCTGGCACACCATGTTGAGGGCAGATTCTGGTGTGCAATTGTTGTCCGTGAATACTTGAGGGAGAAGAAGACCTGAGCCAAGATGACCTTTTATGATTAGTCCATCTGTGCCAATGTGGATGTTCTTGATGTATTCTTCAGGTCTTTTAGCTTTTATCTCCTCAGGCACTGTAAGGACAGATATGTCTATTGTGATATCATCAAGCTCAGATTCTTTAAGAGGTGGAAAGCGAGGATCCTCGAAAGCAGCAGCTCTCGCAGCGTCGAAAACTGCCCTGAAAAGCTCATGTGTAGGGTGTGGAAATCCTATACAGCCCCTAAGATCTTCTTTCTTGTTCAGTGTGACGAACACGCCTTGCTTATTGCTTAAATTGCTGTAGCTTGAGAAATCTATGTCATTTTTAGAGAAATATGATTCTATTGATTGTCTTGCAAGCGCGAGAAGTCTTTTTCCTTGTTCAAATGTAAGCATCTTATTTAGTTGCTTTTTCAAAAGCCTTTAGGAAGTCATCAGATTCCTTTTTGACCTTTTTAACTGCATCTAAAAGTACTTTCTTTGGATCGTCTGAATCAGTCTCAATAACTAGTTTAGGAATACCTACAAGAGGGTGAGCTATATTGTAGCCTGCTATATTGACCCTTTTATCTGTTGCTAGCTGTGATTTAACAGCATTACAGAATGAATGGCCTTCACCCTTTATCTCCAAAATCATCTTGTTTTTTTTCTCTTCTAGAATATTGATTTCCATGGGAATCACTAATTCTGGGAATTTAGGCTTATTTATAAATGTATTGGCATCAGGGGTATATTCAAAGATAAATTAGACTTCGTGGTTTACAATGGTTGGTTCGTGGTTTGTAGTGGCTGCCTGCGCAATACCATTACCGCGCTCGCACTGATGTGTTATTTTATGTGTTCGCCCAACTGCGTTAGGTTTTTTTCTGTAGGTGGTTTAGGCTCGCTAGGCGGCAATGGTGGCGCCAGCAGCAGGTAGTATTGACGTATCACATATGGCATCAGGGGGTTATGAGAACAATCCCTTGAACCATCCTATCATCCTGGAAAAGATGCCCTTCTTCTTTGTTTCAGGCTCTTTGCTTTCATTTGATGTGGTGTTCCCTGTGTCATCGGTGGTGTTGTCTGTTAATGTGGACTGCTGTTCTTGTACTGTTCCATCTTCTGTAGCAGAATTATCTTCTGCAGATAATGATATTGATGAAACCTTTTCAATCAACACATTGTTCCCTTCACTGTCCAGCATGTTGAATGTGTGGGTTATATCAAATAATTTAGAATTCGGGGTTTCTACAATGTATGAATAAACAGTTAATTCTTCATCTTTTGCAAGCTTTTCAATGTCAGCAAAGCGTTCACCAGTTGCTGTCTGGTATCCTTTTGGCAGACCATCAATCAAAGAGACATGTTCTAATACATAACCTGCAATGTTCTTCACATTCAAAGTTATGTTAACTTTGTTTCCATCAACAGTAATCACTGGTGTAATCTCTATAAGTTTTTCTCCAGGTAGAACAGTCACTTCTTTCTTATCATCAAATTTCATTTTTTCGCCTGATGCTGTGGTATAACTTCCACTTAGCTTGACAAAGAAAGATGTTATTTCATCAACAGCAGGAGCTGTGATTATTTTGTTGAATGCGATATGGTCTTCTCCTGGTTCCAGCACAATATTTCTCCATCCTTTAGTATCTATAATGTTGCTTGCCATGTCAATAGAAATACTTGATACGTTTGAGTTTCCATCATTGACTATTCTCGCGTCAATCTCCAATTCTCTGCCGCTTGTAATATTGGATGGTGCGAAAATGATTAAAGGCAGTATGTCTGATACGCCAAGGTTAACATCTTCAGACAGAACTTCATCAAAAAGTGTTGTTCCGCTACGCAGGTTTACTTCTGTTGATACTGCATCTCTGACTTCGTTATCAGATCTGAATTTGACAGTTAAGGATCTTGACTCACCAGGCTCTAAACTTCCTGAATGAAATATTTTTCCATTCTTATAATCTGTGTTAGAATCCTTACTGGAAACAGAAACACCTTCGGGAAGAGTGATCTCAATCTTTCTAATCTCGAGTGCTACAGAAGGGTCTGTGTTGTTGATGGATACTGTGTACTCAATATCTTCTCCTTTAGCAACAGATCTCGATGAGACACTGTCACTAAGCTCGTAAGGTTTCTGAACATCAAAATATATTTCATCTGACTCATATTTTTTCACACTTCCTCCGAAAATAACTGTTGCTTTTGAAGTAGAATTGTAAGTTATGAAATCAGTGAACTTCACACTGTATGTTATAGATTGTGATTCTCCAGGATCTAAACTTATAACCCAAAGCACTTTGTTGTTGATGGTATTGTAATGAGCAGAAGATACTTTGACAGAACTAGGAAAGCTATCTTCATAATTTATGTTAATTGCACGTTCATTACCTTCATTTGTAATCTGGGCTGTAATATCAACTTCAGAATTTATATTTGGTTCATCAGTAGATATTCCCCTGTCTATCTCTATTTCAGGTCCTGACTCTAACACGCGCAGTTCTATTTCGTTTGCTGTCTCTCCTGTCTCGTCATTGAACTTGACACTTGCACGGTCAACACAGTATTTGTAAGAACCAATATCCTCGCACTTGAGAACTTCTATGAGAACCCTGTCATCGCCTGCTTTCATACTCACTTTCTTAGCTGCAGGATAGTAGCGGACTATGTGTTCAACACCGTTGATGTAGAAAATCTCATTATCAGTGATTTCATCATTGAAAATCTCTCCTGCAATAACTACACAGGGTAATAGCAGGATGGTGATAGCGAAGAATATGATTATCCTCATTTTCAGACCTCTTTTTAAGAATGGATAATCTTATCTGATTATAAAAAGGTTTTGGATGTTAGCGGGTAATAATTAGGTTGATCTGTTAATTAAGGTGTGTTTATTCGGTTTGGTAAAGAAGCTTTGGACTATATTTTGACATTGCTGAAGGGGACTATTTGTTTATTGATTCTTTTGATGAGTTTTTTG
>JABMQF010000109.1 GCA_013203345.1 Candidatus Woesearchaeota archaeon | reverse complement strand
GAAAATGACTTCTTAACAAACCCACCTTTAGCTGATGACCTACCCTCCTTAGAAAATGACTTCTTACCAGACCCACCTTTAGCTGATGACCTACCCTCCTTAGAAAATGACTTCTTACCAGATCCACCCTTAGAAAATGACTTCTTAACAAACCCACCTTTAGCTGATGACCTACCCTCCTTAGAAAATGACTTCTTACCAGAACCCGAAGAAGACCTCCCCTTAGAAAATGTTTTTCTTGTAGCATTCCTTGACCCGTCTCTAGATCTAGGCTTTCTAGAAAATCTTCGTGCAGGTTTAGATGCAGCACCAACTGCATTTTTGGCAGTTTCTGAATGAAATTCGTGATCCATCACATCAATTTTTTGCCTTATTAATTTTTCAATATCATTAAAATGTCCTCTTTCTTCTGCTGCACAAAATGAATAAGCCGTACCTTCACTTCCTGCTCGAGCAGTCCGACCGATTCTATGTACATAATTTTCTGAGTCACTAGGAAGTTCATAGTTTATGACATGAGATATATTGTCAATATCTATTCCTCGCGCAGCAATATCCGTTGCTACCAGCACTTTAGTTCTGCCAGTTTTAAAATCCTTTATTGCTTTAGTTCTTGCGCCTTGTGATTTATTTCCGTGGATAGCATCAGAACAGACACCGTTTTTACTAAGAAATACTGCCAGTTTATTTGCCTTATGTTTAGTTCTGGTAAAGATCAAAACACTTGTCAAGTTCTTTTGCTTTAGAAGTTGCAACAATAGTTTTTCTTTTGTAGCTGAATCAACAAAAAAGACGCATTGTTTTACACGATCAACAGTAGTTGCCTGAGTTATAACTTGAACATGGATAGGATTTTTCAGTAATTTTTTGGCCAGTTCATTGACCTGTGAAGACATTGTTGCTGAAAAAAACAGTGATTGTCTTTTATCAGGTAATTTTGAGATTATTTTCTTGATATCAGGGAGGAATCCCATATCTAACATTCTGTCTGCTTCATCCAATACAAAAAACTCAATATTACGTAATGTGAGTTTTCTTTGATTCATCAGATCCAGTAACCTACCAGGTGTTGCCACAAGAATATCTACTCCATTAGTTAAAGCACGAACTTGGCGTCCTTGAGGAACTCCACCAAAAACTACTGTGTGCTTATACTTAAGAAACTCACCATATGCTGCAAAACTTTCCCCTATTTGTGCAGCCAGTTCTCTTGTAGGTGCAAGTACTAATGTTTTGATTATTTTTGGGCGTGATTCAGTCATCCTTTGCAATATAGGCAATATGAATGCAGCAGTTTTACCAGTACCTGTTTGTGCTATACCAATCAAATCATTACCTTCCAAAAGACCAGGAATTGCCTTTAACTGTATTGGTGTAGGCATAGTATACTTTTGTTTTGTCAGTGCTTTTTGAAGTGCTGGTATTAATTTCAGATCGTTAAATGACATATAATATTCCCCCTATTTGGTGTTAATTACCAGTGTTATTTAAATGTACCTTTATAAGTGATGACAAGCCCAAATGACCCCAGCCATGCAAATTCAATCAATTAAGCCCTTTAGGAGATAAACCACCATTACCGCAACCCCTATCCCACCAAGCTCAACACCAACAAGGCTGCCAGCACCCGCACAACCAATAATACCCAAACCTACCAGCACCACCATTACCGCCTATCGAGCCTTGAAAATCATATATACAAGACTGCGCAGTTTAACACTTCAAAATCACACAAACCGCGCAAATCAACAATCAAAAAATGCAACAAAATCAAAAAAGACCTAATTATACAGAATTAAGCCAAATATGGCCATTTTAAAGATATTCAACAACCGCGCAAATCAACACCCCTATTTCAACAAAACTGCGCAATTGGAAAAGTATTTATACCTAAAAGTTGTTTATCCAACTATGAAAGACATAGACCCTCAAAAGTATTCAAAATCAAAAACAGATTCAGCAGGAGACATCCTGCGTAATAATGGGAGCTTAGAAGAAGATAAAAATAACGCATTAGAGATGTTAAGTAATTGGAGGGCAGCCCATAGTTACCCTATGCATGTTTTCAAAATAAGATTGAAACGAATTTCTGAAAAAATTGACAAGAATTCATTATCTGCTCAAAGGCTAAAGCGTGTTCCATCAATTGTAAAAAAACTTAACAGAAAATTTGAAGGAAACAAAGCCACAATGAAGCTTACACAAATGCAAGATATTGCAGGAGTTAGAGCAGTAATGTCAAATGTTCAGTTAGCAAAAGAGCTTTCCAAAGAACATTACATAAAAGGGGATCTAAAACACAAAAGGGTAAATGAAAAAGATTACATTACATACCCAAAAAAAGATGGGTATCGAAGTATTCATTTGATATATAGATTTAATAGTGATAAGGGTAAAAATATTTATAACGACCTATTGGTTGAAGTACAAATCAGATCAAAATTACAACACATATGGGCTACAGCAGTTGAAACAGTAGGTTTCTTTATAGGACAAGCAATAAAGTCAAACGAAGGTGAAGAAGAATGGAATACTTTTTTTAAACTTGTAAGTTCAGCTTTCGCCAAACTAGAAGGTTGTCCCACAATTCCAAACACACCAGATGATGAAAGAGAACTATACCATGCAATTAAACAAAAAGAAAAGGAATTGAATATAATAACTAAACTAAAAAATTGGACTGATTCTGTAAAGTATTTTGAAGACCTAAAAAACAAAAAAGGTTCACAGTTATTTCTATTAGAATTAGACACAATTCAAGAAAAATTAACCATCACAGCATATTCCAAAAGACAAGAAGAAAAAGCAATAGAAGATTATGCAAAGGCTGAAAAGAAGATTTATGGTAAAAGTGAATACGATGTTGTTTTAGTTGGAGCTGATACAACTATCAATCTAAAAAAAGCATATCCTAATTATTTCTTGGATACGCGAGAATTCATAAAACAACTATACAAAATAATAAACAAATACTAAAAGTTTTCACAATATTGTTCAGATACATTTTTATACTTTTTCCCCCAAATCAAATACTAAGAATATTTAGACCACCCAAAGATAACTTTTCAATTAAGCACCAGGCGGCGTTTCTTTTCTTAATATACAAATCACAACAAGATACACTCAGTATTGACCCCACAGGTCTAGGCCAGACAGATGTAACCAAAGTTCACATTCATAAACATTATATATGATTAAATTAAGAAAAGAATGTGAACAGGGATAAATTACTAAATGGTTCTGTCATTAAATCACTTTTAGCCATAGCACTGCCAGTGATTGCAGCATATATTCTTCAAACAGTCTATCAATTGATAGACACATTTTGGGTTGGAAGATTAGGTACAAAAGCTGTTGCAGCAGTTTCTCTAAGCTTTCCTATATTGTTCCTGCTGATTTCTTTTTCAATAGGACTGTCTATGGCTGCTGCAATATTGATAGCCCAATATAATGGAAAAGGGGATTCAAAAAAGGTTTCATTGATTACAGGTCAGGCGTTTTCTTTGATCTTATTATTAGCCATTGCTGTCAGCATCATTGGGTTCCTCTCATCAGGATTCCTATTATCATTACTGACAAAGGATATTGTTGTCTTAGAACAAGCAACATCCTACCTTCACATCTCATTCATAGCCATAATCGCAATGTTTATGTTCAATGTTTTTCTATCTTCTTTCAGAAGTATCGGCGAGGTCAAACTGCCTATGATAATTATTTTAGTCACAGTCATACTGAATTTCTTTCTGGATCCTCTGCTCATGTTTGGTTGGAACTTCATTCCAGCAATGGGTGTTTCAGGGGTTGCTTTGGCGACATTGATCACTGAATCTCTTGCAGCGATAGCAGGCATCATCTTCCTTATCAAAGGAAATGATGGCGTCAGATTAAGACTGAGTAATATGATGCCCAGATTGTTCTGGATAAAGAAGATCATTCGCTTAGGTCTACCCTCATCTCTTGAGCATTCTTCAAGGTCATTAGGCATGGTTTTGATGATATTCATTGTGAGCACATTTGGCACATTAGCTATTGCTTCATATGGTATTGGGACCAGATTTCTGAGTTTTGTTATTATTCCAGGAATAGGTTTCTCTATTTCTGTCTCGGCATTGATCGGTAATAATCTTGGTGCAAAACAATATGCGCGAGTTGAAGAGATTGCCAAGAAAGGGATGCTTATAGGATTTTTTACACTAACCACACTAGGCATCCTATTATTTATTTTTGCACCTGCAATTTCTGCTTTCTTTGTTCCCAATGAACAAGAATTGATTGTTATGTCCTCTACTTTTGTTAGGATAATGGCTTTGACCTTTGGGTCTATCGGGATTCAGATGGTGATATTTGGAACATTAAAGGCTGCTGGGAAAACTACTTTATCTATGTTTTTAGCTATGGTCCATACTTCTGCCTTAATTATTATTGCTTATTTGTTATCAATATCATTAGGTCTGAATGAATTAGGAATCTGGATTGCGTATCCTATCGCAAATATTATATCATTAGGATTGGCTTTTTATTTTTACCAGAAAAAAGATTGGTTGAATCATAAATTGATTTAACCCTTGCCATAACTTCCAAGCACCTTGACAAATATTGAATTCTCTTTCATCTGTTCAATTGCATTGTCAAAACCAGGACCATGTTCTACATCAACGTAAAAGACATACTCCCAGGGATTATCAGGTATATTACGAGACTCAAGTTTTGTAAGATTGATCCCGTTTGCCGCAAGGCCGGTAAGACACATAACCAATGATCCTGGTCTGTGCTTTGCCTTGAATGCTATTGTTGTCTTATCCTTAAAAGGACCTTGCACCGAACTCAAAACAAAAAACCTAGTTGAATTTCCCTTATTGGACTCGATATTCTCAGCAAGCACATTCAATGAATATATCTTAGCACAAAACTTACTCGCTATAGCTCCCTCCCCAATATCCTTTCTTTTTGCAACTTTCCTTGCAGATTCTGCTGTATCTGAATCAGGAATGGGCTCCATACCATGCGAACGAAGAAACTCTCTGCTTTGGTTCAAAGCATGCGGGTGTGAATAGACTCTTTTTACCAAACTAATATCCGACCCTATAGACAGCAGGCAATGGTGTATGTCAAGATATACCTCTCCCACGATATAAAGATCAGACCGTAACAACAGATCATAATTTGCGATTACACTTCCGGCTATCGTATTTTCAAAAGGCAGCAAGGCATAATCATATTCTTTCATTGCTTCAAATACATCTTCAAATGTATCAAAACCCGTACTCTCAACATCTCCAAAATACTTTTGTACTGCAGCTTCACTATATGCTCCTTTCCGACCTTGATATGCTACTTTCATAATCCTTTATCGATTTTAATCATTGACTCTATTAATCTTTTCCTTTCTGCAACAGAGAACCGGTTGTAGAAGTTCATATCCTTAAACAACTGATATGTATCATTTTTCACAACACCAAGTATCTTCATCAGTCTTCTGTAACCTTCTGTGTCAATTTCCAATGGCCCTGATCCTATTTCCATCAATGCCCGCCCAATAAATTGGGTGATTACTTGACTTTTTGCAGCAGACCTGTCATGTTCTTCTGGCGTGCATTCGATAACTTTAAGCCCTTTCTCAATTAGTAATATCTTTGCTTTGTCGTACAATTCATCATTAATCCTTACCCTACATATTGCTATCTTTTTTTCAGTGCTGTCTGCACTATCTGGTCCGAATAATGGATGTGTTCCTAATATACTACAGCTTTCAGGTAATATCTCTTTCATCAATCGTATTGGTTCTTCTTTCACCGAACAAGTATCCACAACCAACTGTTCTTTGATGAGTGGCTTTATCTGTTTAAGTACAATCTCAAATTTTGATATAGGCACACTTATAATTATCACATCCTCGCAACATACTTCCTTGAGATTTCCACAATCAACATCACAGACCTTAGCATCCATATGCTCTGCTAGAAACTTACCAAACCTTCCGTAACCAATTATTCCAACCATTTTTCTATCCTGTCAAATGCTTCATTTATTTTATCAACTGATTGCGTGAATGATATTCTTATATGTCCTGGTGCGCCAAAGACTTCTCCTGCCACAACAGCCACACCTATCTTCAACAAATCCTGAACATTGACATCTGTTTTTGGGAAAAGATAAAATCCTCCTGCAGGCTTTTCACAAGGCCACAGTTTAGAACAGCGCGCATACGCAACATCCCTTCTTTCTTTCATCTCTTCAAAGAATGGTTTACCTTTTGCGGCCAATGCCCCCTGTTGGGCAAACGTGCAGACATTTCCTGTGCAATGACCTTGCAATTTTATCATTGACGATATAAAATCTTCAGGACCCTTCACTATTCCCACTCTATATCCTGCCAGGGAATATGTTTTCGAGTAGCTAGTTATCACAATACTTTCAGGCAAAACATCTCGCATAGATACGTGGTTACCTTCATACACAAAAGCACAATATGTCTCGTCGCTAATCACTATCAAACCAAGTTTTGCTATTTCTTCTAACAATTTTCGGGAATAAACTGCTCCTGTTGGATTGTTGGGCGTATTTATCAATATGGCTCTTGTTTTATCTGTAACACTTGATTTTACATCAGAAATATCCGCAAAAACAGGCGTGCCGCCTGCAAGTTTCACTTGCTCAGAAAATGTAGGCCAATATGGCAGTATCACAATGACTTCATCACCCAAAGAACATACTGTCTGTAATGTCATGTACAATGCTTGTTTTGCCCCATTGGTGACCAGCCCGCCATCTCTCAATTCATCCAAACCTGCAACAGATGAATATCTTGTTTTTCCACTAGTCAAAGCTTCAATGGTTGAGTTTATAATTGGCAGAGGGGTTGGAAAATCTAGTTCACCGACTGCTAAATCAATTATATCTTCTGTAATAAGTGATGACATCTTCACTGTTCCTGATTCAGATATCCCTTCAACTCTTGCTGATATTTTCATTCTGCACCTTCTTGGATTCCTGCAACACAATCTTATATAATTGTCTTACAAATTCAGGGTCGAGTCCTTTCTCAATAGCCAGTCCAGATAATCTTTCAAAAATCTCAGCTTCCCGTGTTTCGTCATATACTGGTAGACCTTTTGATTTCTTTTCTTCTGCAACTGATCTGATAATCCTATCTCTCTTGCAAAGAAAATTGACAATCTCCTCATCTACTTTATCTATTTCTTCTCTTAGTTTCATACTGCCACCCTGTATTCCATAGTCTTTGGTTTGCTGTCCTTGAAATATTCTTCAAGAATGATCTCTTGTGTGTCCTCACATGGCAAGCAAGCGTCAGTGACAGATACTCCTTTTTGCAAATCATTTTTATCAGTTGGTATTCTCTGGTTGCCTTCTTTCAGGTTTGACTCTATCATAACTCCGACGATTCTATCATTTCCTGAGGATATCTGTGACATCACATCAGAAAATACTTCAGGTTGTTTTGTATGATCTTTCCGTGAGTTTCCATGGCTACAGTCTATTACTACATTCCTGGGCAGTCCTGCGAGCGCAAGATCCTGTTGGGCATTGTAGACATCAGATGAAAAGTAATTAGGTTCATCTCCCCCTCTTAATATGATATAACTGTATTGATTGCCTTTTGTGGATATTACTGCAGCATTCCCAAAGATATCAATGCCTCTGTATTTGTTAGGTAGTGAAGCTACTTTTGCTCCATTGATTGCGGCTGTTACTCTTCCACCAACACTGTTCTTGAAACCGATAGGCATAGATAGACCTGATGCCATTTTTTTGAAATCCTGAGTCTCTGATGTTCTGGCACCAATTGAAGCACAGGTTACAAGACCACCAATATACAAGGGAGTTTGGGTGTTAAGAAATTCTGTTTGTACAGGCAATCCTAATTCAGCTATACCTATGAGAATTTTCCATACTTTCTGATAGCCTTCTTCTGCTGAAGATATAGAATCCATACCAGGGTCATCAATAAGACCTGGCCACCCCAGGCATGTTCGCGGCTTCTCAAAATAAGTTCGCATAATTATCATGAATTTATCTGATACTCTATCTGATAAGATTTTGAGTTGTCGGGCATACTCTAATGCTTCTTCTTCATCATGAATAGAACAGGGTCCCACAATTATAGCAGTTCTACCTTTGCCATCAAGTATATTCTCAAGTTCTGACCTTCCTTGTCGAACGGTTTCAACGAAGTTATATGGAACAGGAAACTGCTTTCTAAACTCTAATGGTGAACTTAGCCTCTCAGTCATTGTTATATTGTCACCCAGTAAGTCCAGCAAATCTGTGTCGTCACCCATTTTTACCTCCTTTTGTAATCAAGCTCAGGAGCCAAAACCAGAAATAGGATTAAATATAATCCTGTAAATCCGGTTTAAGGCCGGATTTACGCAAAAAAGTAATATGCGTAGAAACTTGAGCTAAAACTATAATGATCATACATGTTTGAATTAATCATTTCAGTCATAAACATCCATACACATACATAATATATAAAATTATCCATTAATGTGCATGCTAATTCAATACAATCAATCCTATAATTCACATTTCAACAAGAACCCCAACCAACACAACTAACCCCCACCAACACAACTAACCCCCACCAACAACAAAAGCTACCAGCACCCGCACAACCAATAATAACAACTCTGCCTGCGCCACCATTGCCGCCTAGCGAGCCTAAATAACCTACAGAAAAAACCTAACGCAGTTGGGCGAACAACATCAAATGACACAACAATGCGAGCGCGGTAATGGTACAGCGCAGGCAGCCAAGCAATGCCAGGTAAGGGAATCTGAGACGTTGATGTCAGGAAACTGAATATGCTGCTAATGTCGCTCATACAAAAAAATCATCTAACTAATCAATAGAAAAAATACCTTCGGAAAAGAAAATATAGTCCAAAATCTTCTTTGCCAAACTAAATTAGCACCTTTACAAAGGCTGGTTCAGCACACCTTAATTAGTAGACCCACTGACTTATTACATACTATTAAGAAAACTATTTATATTCTACATGAAAAACAAATCACCATGACTGAAAAAAGAAAATATGATATAGCCCTTATAAATGTGCCTGGAAGGCTTGTTCCATCTTTCTACAAAAATCTAGGTCTTGGCTATATTCAGGCGTTTCTAAAGAAAAAAGGCATGACGTCTATAGAGTACCTCCCTAAATATCGAGGAACTCTTGATCAGATCACTGACGATCTAAAATCAATTGATACAAAGATATATGGATTCAACTGCTGTGATACAAACTATGTCAGGATCAAAGCAATAGTCCGTGAACTCAAGCGTAAAAAGAAAGGAATATTCTGCATCGCAGGAGGTGTAGGACCTACGCTCTACGATAGAGTGATCATGGATGATTGTCCAGAGATTGATGTGTGTGTAAGATCAGAAGCAGAGAGCTGCATACAGGAGTTGATACTCGCCATCAATGATTGCGATGCATTATCGAAAATAAATAACATAACCTACAGAAATGGTAGTAAATTTGTAAGAAACAAGGATGATTCATCTATATTTACCAGCAAAGGGATAAGGGGTGATCTTGACTATCTGGATTCTCCATACCTGAATGGAATATACACTGATGATTGTCCCGGAATAATCACTTCAAAAGGATGTCAGTACGCCTGCATATACTGCAGTTTTACCCCTATGTGGAACTTCAAGATATCTTTCTTCTCTGTTGAGCGAGTCCTTGCAGAGCTTGAGATTATAGACAAAATATTCAAGAAGTATCCTGAAAACAAACAGACAGTCAAGGTATTCGACAACAACTTTGTCGCACTCCCACAAAGAGCTAAAGAGATATGCAAAGGAATCATAGACAGGGGATTAGACATTAACCTTTCCTGCTACTGCCGTTTCGACAATCTTGATATAGAGCTCATAGACCTGATGAAGACCGCTGGTTTCTGTAATATCAGCATTGGAGCAGAGTCTTTCAATCCAAAGACATTGAGACGGATAAAAAAAGTCACCTGTCAGAAGGGCTTTGAAAATCTCAACATAGAGATGAATTATATCAGTAAGGTAGAGGATACATTAAAAATTCTTAAAAAGAAAGGATTCTACACAGCAGTGAACATAATTCTTGGTCTGCCAGGAGATTCCTTTGAAGAGATGCAATACAGCATAAATAAACTATTCGAGATTGACACGAACTTCAGATCTATCTCTTATCTTAGGACATTGTATGGCAGCAGGTTGTATGACAAGAAAGACGAGTATGATATTAAAATCAAAAAGTTTGACTTCACGTCTCCAATAATCGACATTCCCAAGCATGATTTAAACTCTCTAGTCTATCCTGAAGGACAAGTATCAATACATGGAATATTTGACAATAATTTCGATGACCTCAAGATGATTTTTGAAGGCAGCGCTGATACTGATTATCTTAGAGTGATTTATTTGCAGGATTTCAAGAGTCTTGATCAAAAAGCACTTATCAGCTGGCTTAAGAGGATTGCAAACATTGCAACAGATATTGTCGTCGAATGCGATGACAAGGAAGATTTTGAGGAGTTCATCAGGAATCTGGTAAAGATGGAGACAATTGTCAATAATTTCTACTGGGTCAAAAAAGAGATGCTTGCAGAGGGAGTTTTCCTTTACAGATTGAATTTCCTCCTCTATGACTACTATAACCCCGAGCTCAAGTTCATGAGTGTTTCGCCTGAATGCAAAACTTCCCTAAGCAACATTGATACTAAATCAATCCATTCCGTATTCATCGACCTCGGCAATCAGAATCAACTGAGGGCGATAAAAGAAGAAGACTATTTCGAGATGAAAGAAAATATCCTCGAGAAGGTGGAAGGCGCATTTGAAGATAACATATTTTTCTTTGACGACGATTATTATTTTAAGAATACAGAGACGCAAAAAATCAATAGGCTGCTGGTTTGTAAGGATGGTATAAAAGCATCCTGGAATGGAAAGATAATCGGCAGTATAGGAGATAACCTCGCAAATATTTCAGGGAGATACAATGGATAAACATGACATTGTTTTCCTGTTTCCTAGGACGGAATTCCTAAACAACTTCTCTCTGCATCATGGCGTGTCATATATAGAGGCGTATTGCAGAAAACAAGGTTACATAACTGCTCAATTCAATCCAAACTATCCTGCAAAGTTGCATGATGTGATGGAATTCATAAGAACCCATCACCCAAGATACGTCGGTCTAACCTGCTATGACAACACATACTTCTATGTCAAAACTATATCAGAAGAGATAAAAAAAGAATTCCCAGATGTATTTATCGTTGTAGGAGGGGTTACGCCGTCACTAGTTGATGAATTCATCATGAATGACTGTCCGAAGATAGACTATTGTATAAGAGGTTTCGCAGAGATACCTGTAGCACAACTAATCAAAGGTGTGCAGTCTGAAAAGATTAAAGGGCTTACATTCAGAAAAGAAGGTAAGACAATCAGGAATGAAAGCCAAAACTATTCAGAGTTCAAAGAAAATGGCCTCGACATCCTGCCTTCACCTATCCTGACAGGCCTTCCATGCATGTCACATGAGGTTATTATTAACACATCGCGAGGTTGTTTCTTTGATTGCGCATACTGTTGCTGTGGTGAGTTCATCAAGAACAAAGTGTTGTTCTTCTCTATGGATAGAGTTATGGGTGAGTTAAAGGAATTGGACAAGATAAGCAAAAAGCTGGTCAAGGAGGGAGGGTATAAGCTTAACGTTATGATTATGGATGACACGTTCGGCATCGATCTTAAAAGGGCCAAGGATATCTTAAAGAAAATAATCCATTATGATTTCATGCTCGACTTCTTTGCAGCGACCCGTTTTGACTGCGTGGACAACGAACTTCTAGAATTAATGAAAAAAGCAGGATTTGAGATAGAGTTAGGGCTCGAAAGTGTGTCAAAGAAATCTCTCAAGCTGATAAGCAAGACAAGCAGAGGACAGTCATCAGCATATGGTAACTGCTCGTGCAGGGAGTCTGAATTCCTCAGGAAAGCCGAGCAGACAATCAAGAAATGCAATGAGCTTGAAATAAAGTATCACGTAAACATAATAGTTGGAATTCCTGGTGAAGACATAAATGATCTAAGACGTACAGTAGAATTCCTAAAAGATAATAATACTCAAGAAATAGCACCATCCCAGTTCACTCTTTTCGGCAATACGCGAATTTATCACACGAGAGAAAAGATTGGAATCGAGCTTGAAGAGAATCCTTTCATATTGCCGTTTAAGGTTAAGGTAAAAAATGGAATTGATGATCCAGATAGATTATGTAAGCTTGATTTCAACAGAATAATCCATGAAGAAAGTATCGAGATGCCACAGATATTCCTTAATTCAAACATGCTTGAAAGCGACGATCCAGGCCAGTGCTTCGTGTTGTCGACCTGCGATATTGATACAGAGATAATAGAATACATAAGGTCTAAGATAATTGTTGATGGCATAGTCATATTTTCTCATCAGGGAGAAGTTATATGCTCTGAAAATCTAGCTCTCAAACTCATTCGCAGCAAAATTCCTATCAGGCGTTATGTACATATAGGCAAAACGCAAAAACCTTTGCATGATCTACGGTATTTCCTAAAGGAAGTTCCTGTAAAGTCTATAACTGACAAAGAATTCATAAGAGATCTTGAAATACCTAATGATATTGTGACCCAAGTAAGGCTCACATCCCCTGAACTCGCGCGTGATGTCATTGAAAAATATGAGGAATCAGATGATGACCCTGACAACCAAATATATCTTGAAGATGATTGCAAGTTCTTTGGCGAGTGCTGCATGCTAAAAAAAGCTAAGACAATAATAGGTGACAAAAAACAAATAAAGTTCTGCAATTCATCTGATTGGATTGGAAATATAACTGATTCTGATAAGAAGATAGATGAACGTTTGATGTCTCTTAAAAAGAATCTTGATCAAAGGGGATGCGATTCATGCTCTGTCAAGAAAAACTGCCCTAAGTGTCTCTTTCCAAAACCCTTGACAGTGAAACAGTATTGTGAACTGATGAAGGATTACCTGGAAGGTATGCCTACTTTTGATTGAGGAAATCAATCATTGTCCTGCAATATTCTTCTTCAGACAGCGGTGAAGGAAACAGGCATTTCGGACACTCATTTTTCACATTGCAATCAGTGCAGCCCCTTCTAATCTCTGCCGCTTCCTTCTTTTCTGCAATAATTGCCTGTATCTCTTCAAGTTTTGAAACATCAGTGCCAAGCGAAGAGCATGAGAAGCACGATCTGACTTCTCCATTTCCATCCAGTCTCAACTTAGATATTTGAGGGTATGGACACTTTCCAAAAAATTTACAAGAGTCCATAAGGTATAAAGTCTCATGAAATTCCTTTGCTTCAGCAAACTCATCTAAGAAACCAGACATATCATTAATATCCTGAAGGGTCACAAGATATACCTTATCATCATCTATACCTGAGTCTTTCCATAGCTGAAGGAACCTTGCCCCAGTCAACTGGATTATCTTACCAAAATTATGCTGAAATGATGAGTAAAGCTCATCAGTAAGGAGATAATAATTCAGTGTCTGAATATCTGACTTGATGAACCTGCTCGCCTTGTCAATGAACTCACTCTTCGTAATCGATGTGTCAGTGAAGATAATGCTTCCATTAAAGGGTAGATGTTTCCTGATGAGATTGTCATGCCTGCTGATGTCAAAATTCTTTTCGATGATGAAGTCAAAGAAGTCTGTGCAGTTTTCTTTATTGGTTGAGTACTCCGCCACCATCCTGTTCAATCTTTCAAATGATTCTTGGCGCTGCCTGGATTCATCCATGAGCCTCATATTCTCCAATGATTCTGGATATATTAAGTGTGTAGTTATAGGAATAGGTGTCTTCACAAACTTCATACCATATTTATCTCGATCATTCCATAATGAAGTGCCTTTGTAAACAAGAAGGTAATACTGCTGAACTTCGTCAATCCCGGTTTCCTGTATGAATCTGAATGTTTCTTCCACATCTTCAACAGTTTGCGTGGGCAGGCCTATGATTATACCTACAGATGTATGAAATCCCATCTCTTTTGCCAGTTGTATGTTCTTTCTCCCTTTCTCAAGATATCTCTTCTCGGATTCGAATGTATTGTCGTCTTTCCTGTGATGTACCTTGTTAAGCAGGCGAAGCATCTTAGGCGAAGCAGACTCCAGGCCAAAATTGATGTCTGTGAATCCTGCCTCCTTCATCAATTTCAGTAATTCATCATCATTCATATCCAGCCTCAATTCTGCCCAGATGTTCAGCTTGATGCCTTTATTGATTATCTCCCTGCATATCTGCTTAGACCGTTCAGTGTCTAATGAGAAATTATCATCCCAGATATGTACAGGCAAATCCAGGTTACCCTCTGCTAAGAGGATTTCATGCAGCATCTTCAATTCATCAACCACCCTTTTTATCGAGTGGTTTCTTACTCTTCCTTTGCATATTGTCGGACAGAGACAGAATGCGCAGTTCATCACACAGCCTCTTGCAGTGAATATGGAGATATTGGACCTGTCAAAAGGCAGTCCTGAAAGTATAGGTGAAGAAAGCAAGTCAAGCTCTGCACCCTTGACACCGCTGGATACAAGATCCCTTTCAGGTGTCTTGATTATCCTGTTATCTTCACGGTAAATGATCCCATTTATTTCTTTCATGTGTTTGCCAGAGATTATCTCGTGAAATGCCAGTTCACCATCGCCTATGACGCATAAATCAATCTCAGGACAGTCCTGCATCATGAAATCATGATTAAACAATGTCGTCGGCCCACCAACTATAATCTTGATATCCTTGAACCGTTTTCTTATCTCCTTGACAAGTATCCTAATGAAGTAATACCCTGTATCATAACAACAGAAACCGATGTGACTTGGATTCTCTTTCTCTATAAAACGCATAACAGTTTCTACACCAACCCTTTCTTGCGGTAGAAACTGTTTTGATTCAAAACTTTTTTCCTTTAGATATGCCTGGATGTATGAGAGTCCGCTATTCAACTTGAATGCGTTAGGTTCATTCACTGTTGGGAAAAAAAACAAGCTCTTTTTGCTGTCCATATTATCATCTCATTTCCACGCCATTCTTCAAAAAATAGGAGTAACAAGAATTATGTTGACCGACGATTTATATAAATTTTGTTGTAGCACAAAAATCTTTATAAGCGATAGTCATTATTCAGGGTCTATGTGCGGTATAGCTGGAATCATAGGACCTCATGGAAAAAATGACATAATGCGTATGAGCAGGTCAATCAGACATAGAGGACCTGATGACAATGGGCACTTTTACGACAAGGAAATCTCATTGGCCTTCAGAAGGCTCAGCATAATAGATCTCAGTAAAAAAGGGAATCAGCCAATCTACAATGAAGATGGGAACCTAGTTCTGTTGTTCAACGGTGAGATATACAACTACCTTGAACTAAGAGATTACCTTAAAAAAAAAGGTCATAAGTTCAAAACAGACACAGATTCAGAAGTCATAATACATCTTTATGAGGAGATGGGACCTGCATTCCTTGAGCAACTTAATGGCATGTTCGCGATAGCCATATGGGATATCAACAAAAGAGAACTTTTCCTTGCCAGAGACAGATTTGGAATAAAGCCGCTTTTCTTTCACAACAAGAAAAATATATTCATGTTCGCATCAGAGTTCAAAGCGTTGTTACAGACAAAGCTTTTTCCGGTAAGCATAAACGCAAACAAGCTTCATGACTATGGTCTTTTCGGCTACCAGCTGGGAGATGAAACTCTGATACGAGACATTTATCAAATCAAACCAGGACATTACATGATACTGGATGCCAAAGACAATTCTATAAAAAAATACACCCAGTTCTTCAGCATAATGTTCGCACCGAAACAAAAGATAAATCTAAGTTCCGCGAAGAAAAGGCTAAAAGAGCTGCTTAATGAAAGCGTCAGGATGAGATATGAATCTGCAGATGTTCCTGTTGGCATACTGCTGTCAGGCGGTCTTGACAGTACGACCATGGCGCAGATTTGCCTTCACCAAAAAAGTAAGACAACAGACACGTTCTCCATAGCTGATGATGAAAATAATCCTGATTTTACTCATTCAAAGATGGCTGCAGAAATGCTTGGCACAAGGCATCATGAATTCCTTGTCGATACAGAAGAGATGCTTGACGCAGTTCCTGAGATGATCCACGCAACCGAGTTCATAAACTATGAACTCTGCTTCAGTCATGTCCTTGGCTCTCGGGTCAGTAAGAAGGTGAAGACAGTGCTGTGCGGACAGGGATCTGACGAAGTGTTTGGAGGGTACTACGAAGCCAAGAACCCTCAAAAATACAAGAATTACATGTACAACCGGGCAAACCAGCTCTTTAAGAAAGATGATGCGCAGCTCATGAACTACAAGAACATTCTTGACAAGACATACAACAAAACAGTCCACGGCATGTCAGTAGGTGAATCAAACCTATGTTTCGGACAAGCGTCCCAACTACACAACTACCAGCTGCTCATTGACAGGACAATGTACTTCGGGTTGGAGGTAAGAGTCCCATACCTGGATCATAACCTGGTAGGATTTGCAAACCGCCTGCCTTTCTCTTATAAAGTCAAAGGCAAGACTGACAAGATGATACTCAGATCGCTAGCAAAAGACATAGGGGTCCCGGATGTGTTTTGCAAGCGCAAGAAAATGTCAGGCCCGCGTGCCTGTGGATACTTTCTTGATGATCTGCAGTCCCAGGCAAAATATCTCCTGTCAGATGATTATGTAAGAAATCACAAATTCTGCAAAGGCATGCCTGACAAGGCAAGGGTTATGTGCTTTGATATATTCAAAGAAATTTTTGTTGAAAACAATGGTAAGTTCAGTCCTTCGCGTTTCCTTCCTGAAAATATTTATTAACTTTTTCTTGTATTTTATATGTTCACTATACTAAACCGCATTAATGTTACTTTTGTATCTTTGTAGTGGTCTTTTGTAGTTTATCCCTTGGTGCATTCGTTCTTCGTTGTAGTATTTTACGAATATTTCTAGTGTGTCTGATTCTGGTTTGTAT
>JABMQF010000108.1 GCA_013203345.1 Candidatus Woesearchaeota archaeon | reverse complement strand
CGAATACCACATGGCGGATATTGTCCAAAGGGAAGAAAAGCTGAAGATGGCAAGATCTCCGGTAACTACAACTTAATAGAAACGGCCACTTCAAATTATAAAGAGAGAACAGAGAAAAATCTAATAGAATCAGACGGGACACTTATAATCAACAAAGGTGAATTAAGCGGAGGAACGCTGCTCACAGCAAACCTCTGCAAGAAACATAAAAAACCTTTATTTATTGTTGACTTAGTTAACACAACTAAAGAAACAAAAGAAAAATCCAATTCTTGGATTAAGGATAATGGTATAGAGACATTAAATATCGCAGGGCCCAGGGAAAGCAAGAGTCAGCTCTATTTACAGGCAAAAGATTATCTTGGCACTCTACTGAGCAATCGAGTTAATAATATGTATAAATGTATGGGTAAGGAGATTACTCCCAGATCAATAGGTAAAATCAAGAATGGATCTTATTATATTCCAGATTGTCCGGATTATGAGCCACGAATTCATATCCCCAAAAAAGTTAATATAAAAGCTCCTTTTACTGGTTGGAATTGTCGAAATTGTAAGAATCTTAAGGAGGTAAGCTAATGTCAAAATCACGCAATCTTGTTGTCTTAATTACTTTAATTGTATTTTTTTCATGTTCTACTGTTTTTGCGGAGCTAGTTGCACAGAAAAGCGATTTGATAGAGCAGAAAAGCATCTGGGGCCAGACAGAAACAAGCACTTCCGAAAGAAACAGTAATAGATCGGCAGAAGGACCTGCAGCTGCGATTAACGAGTTAAATGCTAACATGGAAAGAAAGATAAAACAGGGAGAAAGCTGGCTAATGGAAAAGGTTGGCAATTTCTCTTATAAATATGCAAATTGGCTGCTTGTTATATTTATTGCATATGTAGTAATAGTCATAGGCTGGCTTTATCAGCTTTTAAGTTTTAAGCGCTCAAGACCTTACTTGTTTATCAGAGCATTGGCCCCTTTTCTCGTCTTTTATGGCGTAATGCAAGTCGCATCAAAGAAGTACAAAGGCTGCTTAGCAGCATCACCAATAGAGACAATGGAATTGCTTTCGTCTAATTTTTTATATTGGTTAAAAAACTTTGTAGCTCCTTTTGGTGAGACGTCTTTTACACTAGCACGATGGATGCCTCTTATGATGGTTATAGCTATAATAATATTTTTTTGCGGATTCACTTTTTGGAATGAAGAAAAAACGAAGTATTGGGTAAAGGAGAAGTTAATACCCAAGACAGGAGGTCTTTTGGGTTTTTTAGGGTTATTTGCTTTGCTTGATGCTATTTTCAGGGGGATTGCTGTAGTAGGGATAGGTAGATATCCCTGGCAGTTTTTTAGGTTTAATATAATGCCTCATTCAGCATGGATAAAAATGGATCTGCTTTTTGTTATAGCTACCGCTCTTTATGGAACAAGTGTGTTTATTTACAGACACAAGTGGCCGCGATTGGTTAGACTTGCCGAGGACTTTTTCAAGATAGATAAATACCAGGAAAAAAGAGAGGAACAAGACATAACAAAACTGGACTTCAGACGTGTGAGTTATGATGCAAAGCAATTGGTGGAGAGTATAAGAAAGCCCTTTATTTTAAAAAAGAAGAAAGAAAAACTGTTTCTTTTAGGAGTTGATAGAAATAAGAAGCCTATAACAATCACAGAGAAAGACATGATAAAACATGTCCATATTCTAGGAAGCACAGGAGCGGGGAAGACCTCAAGGATTATAATGCCGCTTGCGCATCAGATATTAAATTATGGAAATGGGCTTTGTTTTATAGATTTCAAGGGAGATAGGCAGGCAATACAATTTATAGCCGAGATGTGTAAGGTTGTTGGTAAGAAGTTCTATTATTTTTCAAGCAACAAGCTAGAAAAGTCCTGCACGTGGAATCCTCTTCAAAATGGAGATCCGAGCAACAAAGGACAAAGAGTTCTAGCTGCGCTACAGATTGCTCATGATGGAAATGCAAGATACTACTCAGACTTTCAGCGAGCTAATTTTGCTGAAATTTGCGAATTATTAGATAACAAGCGAATTAAATATACGCTAACAGATATTTATAACATTGTTAGAATGCCGAAGCGGTTTGAAAAATATATAAATGTAGCAGAGGTGTTAAAGAGCAAGAAAGAGGTGCGCGGGTTAGAGGCGGCATTGCAGCCGATGAAATATATTAAATCAATATCAACCACTCATCCAGAAATAGATCTTTTTGAAATAATGAAAGCTCAAGATGTTGTATATTTTAATCTTCCTGGGGGAGAAAGCAGGGAAAACTCCTCAGCCTTGGGAAGATTAGTCTATATGGAACTAGAACATCTATCAATTTTAAGAAAGCCGACTGATCCTGTCTTCTATATTATTATGGACGAATTCCATAATGGAGCCTGTCCTTCTTTGACAGGGTTGGTAGAAAGGGTCCGGTCAGCCAATTACAGCATGATATTGTCTAATCAGTCGCGAGCACAATTAGAAAAGGTTGAAAAGGGGTTTGGGTACACTATTAAGGATAATACCTTAACCAAAATTATATTCAGGAGAGAAGATGCAAAAGAAGCGGCGGATATTGCGGAAAGCACAGGAAAAGAAATTGTAACAAGACGCGACATGTTGCAATTTGATGATCAGGGATTTGACCAGGAGAAAACCAGGTTGGATGGCAGACGCTCGATGCAAGGATATATCAGGCAGGCAGAAAAGACAGTAATAACTGACGACCAGCTACTAGCACTACCCGAGGGTTTCTGTATGTTTCACAGGAGTGGGTGCAAACCTGCAGATGTAATAGGTTATGCAGACTATATAATACCAGCAAAAGAAAAGGATGGACTTGAAAGCAAACCTATAGACTTTGTAAAGAAGTGGAATCTAGGGAAAACATACCTAGGTAAAGTCATGGAAGGGGGCGAAAAAACAGAAGCTAGAAAAGCAAAAGAATGGGAACAAAGAAAAAAAGACGCAGAGGAAAAACGTGATGTTAAAAAAGAGAATCTTAAAACAAAGGCTAAAGAAACTCCAAAGGAAGAAAATTTTAGTACAAGGGCAAACAAGGCAACAAATAGTAATAATTTAAAAATGTTAATATCATTATATGGACAAAATAACGAGAAAGTATCTGAGGATGTGTTAAGCAATATGAGCGAAAACGATATTAACACGGAAATAAAACGCCTCAAAGCCGAATTAGGAATTTAGCAGTGTGAAAACAAACAAAATCCCAAAAATCCATTTGCAAGTCAGGGTATTTTACTGAAATCCTATGAAAGATTTACCCTAAATGTTTAATTTTACCCAATGATGAAAATCGCAATTTGTTCAAAAACAGCAAAGGCGAGCTCGACGAAGAACTGTTTGAGAGTGAGAGAAACCGTTTTGGAGGGCTGCTACTTCTTCAAGGACCGGACAATATATCCTCAGGTAAGGAACTGTATCGCGATAAGCTTCGCACGTATACTGGCAGCGCACCTTTATTAGCGCAGACATTGGTCCCCGACTTTTATAAATCAAATATTGCCATGAGAACATTTATAGAGAGTTCCAGAATACAATTTGCTCCCGTTCCACCACCGTTGTTTACTCGAGAGAATTTGGAAAACAGGTCACAGTTGTTGTACTCTATTATAAAGAAGATTTGGGGCGTTTGAATTGCAGCGACAAGAGATTCCATTGAATTTAGACTTCCAGAATTATTGGCATTGAAAGTTAGCTAAAATAGGAACTAAAAATTTTAGAAAACCCTTTCAAGTTAGGGTATTTTTACCAAATCCTATGAAGGATTTGCCCTAAATGTTTAATTTTACCCAATTATTAACAAGATTTATTATTATGCAGTCACCCGTTTAATAAAGAACTACACAAGGCGGCAAAATCAAGCCTAAAACTCGTATTTTCGCACGAAAATCCATTGACACATATAAAATTATTCACTATCCTGAACACAATAGAGGTAACTATTCAATGATGTACGTTATGTCAAAAATCAATTAATAGGAGATGGTAATGAAAAAATTATTAGTGGTCTGCTTGCTGTCAATCATTTCGCTTTCTGCTTTTGCTACAGAATTTGTTCATCCTTTAGACTTCAATGGTTCTAAAGCAGAAAAGGAAAAAGTAATTTCTTTCATCAAAGAGAATGTAAAAAAGACATATACCGAAATAGGAATGGGTGATCCGTCAACATTAAGAATGATGGAAAAAGAAGAATTGAACTCATTTAAGCAACTAACAAAGGTAAAAAACAGAAAATTACTTGATAGTGTTATAAAGCAATATTGCGATATCGGTATGTGTAATTATAGCACCATTCTAATGATGTACAATGAACAGAATAAAGCATCAAAAGAAAAATTGGAATGGTAAGAACATAACCAATTACTGCACTTAATGGCTATTCCGCTCCATAACTATAAGTGAGTTCTAACGTTCGCTCAGAAGAAAAGGAGGAGAAATGAAACGCATCATTATCGCACTCGTACTCGTCGGATTGCTACCGGCTGCAACCCATGCACAATCCGTACCCTCACAGGTCGAGCAGAAGATTCGGCAGATCTACGCGCAGAAGTATCCGGACGACTTCTCAATGCAAAAGGTCCTGATTGATGATCAGCTTGAGTCATACAGACACATGCAACGCTGGCGGTCCGAGAAAGGCGTAACCCAGACAACCTTCGATACACTCAAGAAGACCTACGTGGCAAAGTACCCTTACGACTTCTCCATGCAGAAGGTCCTTGTTCAAGACCAATGTGAGTCGTATCGGTTCCTTCAGCAGTACCGCTCTGCTGAAGGCATCCCACAAGGAACATTTGACAACATAAAGCGGAAGTATGCGACCAAGTATCCCACGGACTTCTCGATGCAGAAGGTCTTGATTCAGGATCAAGTTGAATCATATCTCAAACTGAACCGATAAACGGGAGCGAACAACACCTTGGACACGTACTGCGCCGGTCAAGGTGGACGTTCAATAAAGCCCTATATCTCCCGCACAGAATTATCTGGTAAAAACCAATTTTGTGTCATAGAATTAAGCATATGAACATTGAATTTCTGGAAGATGAAAGTAAAGAGATTATTGAGTTCTCGCTTGCTGCTGGAGTTTATGTGAAGTTTGCCATAGTAGAGAATACACAGGAAAAAATATTCACTCTGCTTTTGTTTTCTTCCAAATTCGTACATGAATGTATTGTCAGTGAAAGGCTAAAACAAAACAATCGTTTTATTGGCGCTGGCAAAATAGACCCTAATTCAAGACTTGCTAAATGGGGGTCAAGTAGTTGTAAGGTAGAATTTGGTT
>JABMQF010000107.1 GCA_013203345.1 Candidatus Woesearchaeota archaeon | reverse complement strand
GTTTCAAGCAAAACTTAAAACTTCCCCGAAGGGGTAAACCAATTATCAATTCTTTATATGAATTTTTTGTAGTAGTTTTTACAGTAATGTTTGTAGTAGCTTCCATAGGCTACTTAACAGAATACTTAACAAATCACAAAGAATTCCTGACATCAACACTGCAAATTCTCTGACTTAGCAGTTTTTCCCTGATTGTGCAAACCATTGCCAAATCAAAGATTTGACAGGGTTTCAAGCAAAGCTTAAAACCATTACCGCGCTCGCACTGCAGTGTTATTTTATGTGTTCGCCCAACTGCGTTAGATTTTTTCAGTTAGGGTTTAAGCTCGCCAGGCGGTAACGGTAACACAAGCAGGGTTGTTGTTATTATTGGTTGTGCAGGTACAAGCAGGGTTGTTTGTTGTTATTGCTGGATTTATTGGTTGTGCGGGCGCTAAAAAGGTTATTTTTACCGTAATAGCCATTTATATTGACACAAACAAGTTATAAAAAATATCCACAACCATCAATTTCAGGTTACCTTTATATACTACCATTCAGCCCTCATTATTGAGGTTTTAAAAATGTCTGAAGAAGAATGTAAAAAATGCGATGAAACAGTAGATAGAGCTGTGAAACAAGGCGATATTGCTTGCATCAAGTACACTGGTAAACTTGATTCAGGTGAGGTCTTCGACACTTCTGAAGGTCGTGAACCACTTGAATTCGAAGCAGGTTCTGGAAAAGTCATCAAAGGTTTTGATGATGCAGTCAAGGGAATGAAAAAAGGCGATAAGAAGACTGTTGAAATACTTCCATCAGAAGGTTATGGTGAAAGGGACGAAAAAAGAATTCAGCAGGTTCCAAGATCTGCGCTTCCAAAAGAACCTGAACCAAAAGAAGGTATGATGCTTGCTATGAAAACGCCTGATGGTAATATGTTCCCAGCTGCAATCCATAAAATTGATGGCGACATAGTGCATGTTGATTTAAACCATCCTCTTGCAGGCAAGACATTGAAATTTGATCTTGAACTTGTAGAAATCAAGGAAAAGAAAGAATGCAATGAAAAAGAAGAAGGTTGCGGCGATGGCTGCTCTTGTTCAGGAAATTAGTTTTTTATTTTTATTTATTATTTTATTCTCATTGAGCATCATACAATCATTTCACATCATCATATTATTTAGCAGCAGCATCTTATTTAGAATTATATCATCCTTTATTTTCTATTCTTTCACTAACATATACCCTGAATCCTGATTTCTTCGCAGCCTCGCAGACATTACCAAACACCCCCTCCATCTTCTTGCAAAGCTGCTTGCCACCTTTCTGGTGACGCGCCACTATCTGAAGGCTCCCTTTATCATTAAGAAACTCCTTTGAATCTAAAATCATCTGAAAACAGAGTTGTTTGCCTGCGGTCTGAGGAGGGTTGAGTATTATTGTATCAAACTTTCCTTTGATTTTCTCAAACGAATCGCAACAAATGACTTCCACGTCAACTTTATTGACTTTTGTATTCATTTTTGTTAACTTCACAGCTCTGGAATTGACATCGCTCATTACCATTTCTATAGATTTATGCGCTTTTTTCAGCGATATTCCTACAGGTCCGTAACCACACCCCAAATCAAGAACTCTCCATCCTGGTTTGACAACTGCAGTATCTATTAAAAGTGCAGTACCCATATCAAGTTTCTTCGGTGAGAAAACACCTCCCGCTGTATAAATGTCGAGAGTTCTTCCTCTTGCCCGAATGATCATTTTCACAGGCCTAAAGGACGATGTCTGTTTCTTGCTGTAGTAGTGTTCCATTTTAACCCTTTTAACTTGCAAATTTTTTCTTCGCCCTGTTATGACAAGTCCATATAGTCCTATCATCTCTGTTGAGCAATACTGCTATTTCATGGAAACTTAGTCCTTTATTATCCTTTAGGTATGATGTGATGCTCTCAAGTGGAGCAAGTGTACGATTCTTGAATATATCAATTGGTATTTCTATTACATCTTCAAAACTCAAAGCAATTTTTTCTTTTTCAGACCGTTTCTTCCTTGCTCTGCTGTAACAAGTCCATATAGTCTTATCATTTCTTCCTACAAGCAGAGCTATCTCGTGATAGGTCATATCCTTTTCCTCCTTGAGATATTCTGTTATGCTCTCAAGTGGAGCGAGGTCTCTATCAAGGAATATCGACGACGGTACTGTTGTAAGCCTTCGTCTTAGTTCTTTTTCCTTTTTCTGCCTTGTTTCTTCTTTGATTTCCTTACACCTGCCATGTATAGCCATGCTAAGTTGAAAAGCACTAGCAGTATGAGTAACAAAATGATCAGTATATTGTATGACTCAGGAGTTGATGATGTGATAATTTTTCCATCAGAATCTGTTATTGTCAGAATTCCTTCGTTTGCCTCGAGAGCATATGACTGAGTCCATGATTTTCCTTGGTTATGAATAATTAATTTTAGATAGTATGTTCCATTTTCAATATTTTCAATAATAATATCCTGTTTGCTTGTTTCTCCAGGAGAAATATTCAATTCACCTGACTCTTGTTCAGAAATATACATTCCATCTCTGATTAGATGGGCTTCTGCTCGCATCAATAATTGTGTGTTCCAATTGTGGCTCGTTTCCAGAGTAAGCTGTAATGGTTTACCTTCATTGAATTTGCCAACATCAATATTATCTATTTTGATTTCTTTATTTCCTACTGTGAAGAATTTCTCTACATCTGAAATCTTATCATCATATACTAAAGTTGCAGCTGCTGTGTATTCTCCTGGCCCTAAATTTGGAGCCCACTCTGCCTCAACTCTTTTTTGCTCAAGATATTCAAGAGCTGTATCCTCAGCTCCGATATCAGTCACCAAAACACCTGCAGGATCAATGACCTTAATTTTTGCTGATGCAGATTCAACTCTTTTACTTCCAAGGTTATGAAGAAGCACTGTGAATAATGTCCGATTACCATCACTCTTGGCATAAATAGATCCTTCAACATATTTGCCAGGGTACGGGACTTTGACAATAACACGTGTGATTAATGCAACTGTTGCACCTACAGCATCCGATTCTCCCTTTTGCCGAACTATTATGTTGATTATGTGATCCCCAGGAGTTAGAGCTCGCACAGGCATTGTTAGATTATAACCCACATGAACACTTTCCTGACTGCTAATCATGCTTACTTCTTGAGTATCAAAAGAGATTGCTTCTAACAATTCTCCCTCTAAACTGATCTCTGCATCAAAGTCATCGTGGTCATTATTGATTATAATGATGTCTCCTCTCAACATCTTTCCTGGCTCGTATACTTCTTCTGAAACAGAAGGTCCAACGCCGAGCGCTAAAGCATTCCATGAAAACATCAATACCAATACTAAGAAGATAATCATCTTCACGAAATTGTTTCTATTTGATCTGTTCATGGCTGCACCCCATAGAATGTCATAAGAACTGATTTTTCTCCTGATGTTTCTGCACTCGGAACTATTATACTAAGATCTAATCTTGCTTCGTCGTTCGCGTCGCTGTAGTTAAGCCTGTCAATTATTGTCAGGTTTAATGTTGATACATTGACCCATGTTGTTGCAGAACCTGTTAAGTTTATCGACCCTACTTCGTGATCTCCTGCTCGTATTTGGAAATGATCTGTGGGTGAAGGTTCACTAGACCAAAGACTTGCATTTGCAGTTACATTGATTATCTGTGCAAACACAGTTCCCTGGTTCTCAAGCACGAATGGGTATGGACTATCATCTATTGTGTTATCTGAATCACCAAGATCCATATTACCAAAGTCAACCACATCAGGATTCAGCGACAGTATGAGTATAGATAGTATCTGGAACCCAAACACGTTGCTGGTCAGGCTGTACTCCTCCCCGTCATATGCCTCGATTGTCCAGTTATACCAACCAGGACATTCATCTTTTGTCAGCAGCTCCTGCTCGACAGTCTTGTTACTATCCCCTACCTCATTATAGATTATAGGGGAGCCACAAGTGTCGTGCGTAAGATTCACTCTGTATGTAAGCAGGTCTCCATCAGCATCATATGAATCTGTCCAGTTTAGATTAGGCACTCTTGTTATGAGACTTGCATTACCATCTTCAGGCCATATCAGCGTCGGAACTGTAGGTATCGTATTTATTATCTCAACAGGACCGCTTGTTACAGTCGAACCATTCAGTCCTTGAGAATCCACTGGTGTTGCAGACACTGTCCAGTTATCATGCTTGACAGTCTCGTCACTAACAGTGAGGTTAAGCATACCTGCTCCAGAATTATATAGTGTTATTATCTGGTTCTGTGAAAGTGATCTGGTGTATAAAACAAAGTCACCCATTGTTCCATTGAAAAATCCCTGTTGTGTTCTATATCTTCCAATGAATAGATCATCATTAGTATCATGAGTTATGCTCCCTTGCACACTCAAACTATTTAACAAAGCACCATCCTGATAGATGCGCATATTTGAACCATCATAAGTAGCGATTACCTGATGCCAATTATTCAGACTCAAAGTATGTGGAACACTAAACTGTCTAATAGATCCTCCCGCATACAATTGGAATAATATATTTGAATCATCGAATAATAGAGAGTAACCCTCATAAGTAGGAGCCTCAATACCTTTTGTCACAATCCTTTGCCAGCCAGGATAACTTTCTGTATTAATCCAAGAGGATATAGTTATTTCATTCAAAGGTTCTAATGAAGGATCGCGGGAAACAATTATGTAATCATTTGTACCATCAAACTCATAAGCTCCAAAACCATCATAACCACCTGTACTATTGAACACAGGTTCTGCGGTATCACCCTCGCCAGAATCTCCAAGCCGCCCGTCATTTCCATACCCACTTATATCATACACTGTCTGGTTGTCATAACTCTCATCAGCCAATTGACTCATCATAAGATTCAGTACAGCTATGGGTGTGTTGTTAACCTGCCAGTTATAGTATATCTTGGCGTCATCACCTTCAGGATCAGTCACCAAACCAGGCCATGCAGTAAGGTTTGCACTCGTCTTGTTAAGTGGGTAATCTGTTGCATTCAAAACAACACCAGTCATACTTGGCTCTGATTCCTTCTCTTCTGTTGCACAGCAAATCTTTGTTGCATAAGATCCACTACCTGTACAATTACCTATCTGGAGATTTGTGTTTGATTGTGATTCTATTGAGGATATTGAGGCTACGCAAGTGTCGTATCCTGTGCAATCTGTTGTGTAATCGCATGATATGTTGTAGTATGATGTCGGACTCAAACAGACGTCATTTGCATAGTTACTCTCTGATACTTTTTCTACCTGAGAATTGGTTATTGACTCAAGACTGATTATTTCTTCTGCATCATTTGCTGCGCAGTCTGTTCCAAGAGCTTCGCCAAAGTTTTCTCGACAGCATATTGTGTAGTCATAATTTGATTGTGTGTTCAGTTCTGCATGTGCATTGAATAAGCTTGATAAATGCATAACATCTGTATATAAGCAATTTGTTGTTATCTCACAGAATAGTTGACTAACATAATTTTCTGCTGTTGCATTTGCGCCTCCAAACTCGAAAAGCAAATGGTGACTTCCACCGTATAATTCTTTGTTGGTGAAATATCCTGTACTATTGCAGCCATAGTCTTCAATCAGCATAACATCAGCTCTTATTGAGTCATTGACTTCCAAAAGACTGTAATTGTATCGAGTTCCATTAATGCCTATAATCTGCATTCTTTCGGCTAATGATTCATTGCCGCACATTATTGACTGGAACTCCAGATCATCTGTGGTGTTCACATCATCAAATAATAATTCGGAGAATGTTGTTCCATTCAAAGGCGTTATCTTAAGGTCTGCTATGCCTGTTGTGTTGAACATGACTGTCCAATTACCGCCCAGTATTGGGAAACTATGTACATTAAGTATTTCTATTGATTCTCCACCACCCGTACCTACAAGTCCTGATACCTCATAGTACCTTGTGCCATTGAGCAATACATCCACAACATTTATCATACGATTGGTTCCTGGAACAATTGTGTTTCCAATAGCTGCATGGAAACCACCCGCACATTCTTCGTAAACATCATCAAGTGTTGATGCATTAGGACAGATATAGACCGCTCCTTTTCCAGTTGATGGTATGTAAAGTGTTTTTTGTACAGCGATTTCAGAAGGCCAGCTGTCCATATGAACTACTGATTTCATTGAAGTATGGTTTGTCGCTGCGCTCATTATGCTAAGGTTGATATCATCTTCTGCGTTCTGGAAAAACACATTTAATTTTGCTATACTATTTCCTTTATCATCCTTTATTGTGACATTGTTTGTCTCAGAACTATAACCTACTGCGGAATCTATGGACTCATTATGTGTAAGTACAATACTCATATTCTGCGCAGGGATTAATCTTTTAGGTATTATTGCTTCTCTCTTGTAAGCTGTAACATAATCATATTTGATAGATGAATCAGAATGAATATAAACGTAATCCGCAGAAGTGTTCAATCCGGTTATTGTTATGTTGCGCCATGCCTGTTCTCCTTTATTCATAGTTGTCTCTGCAACAACAACACCCTCACTAATGACTTGTATGCGTGAATTATCTTCAGCAATAGCATATACAGATATGGTATCGTTGTTAGCAAGCAGTTCGTAAAATTTGAGCATCATGCTATTATTCCTAGGCTCTACTGTGATATTGTCTGCGTATTTGAGAATATCTGTTGTATCAACCTTGCTGTGATTATTTAGATCATCTTGATATTCTGAATCTGTGATGTTGATATGCCTTATTTCATAGCTTAGGTTAAGCTCAAATATCTGATCTGAAAGATGAGGGACTGTCCACTATATCAAATCAATAAGTGAATCATTGTCAGTATCCACAAGTGTGTAGTTGGTGAAGTTTTTAATTCCATTAAGCCATTTGAACCTGACAAGTTTTTCTGGAACATAAGGTATCAAAGCGCTTGCCTTGACATTTGTGTAGTTTATGTCACTGCTAACAACAAACCTCTTCAAATACTGGTTTGGACTGATATCTTTCTTTGTAGGGCCAGGAGTTGTGTACTTTATCTCATATGTTTTTTCAGGTTCCAGATTTTCATCAGTGATATTGATTTCGACATGTGAACGAGAATCTATTAAGTCTATATCGTTCTTTTCGAAATCCAATTCTTCAGGATCTTCAATTCCTCTACTAAGAACAGTGAAGTGTCTTGTCTCTGATGTTATGCTGTTCCCTCTATTCTGACAAGCTATCTGCCAGGTATGTTCACCTGCAGCTATTCCTTTGATCTCAAAGAAATTTGTTCCAGAAAGAACAAGAGTGTCCCTATAGAACTCATTGCTGTCAATGTAGAGCAAGCATTGATCAAAGTCTCTATCTGTCTGGTAAATAAGATTGAGATTCTGGCCAGTCTGTGCAAAATGACTTGGACTTTGCAGCTGGATTGAT
This sequence comes from Candidatus Woesearchaeota archaeon, assembly GCA_013203345.1. Taxonomy (GTDB): domain Archaea; phylum Nanobdellota; class Nanobdellia; order Woesearchaeales; family UBA11576; genus JABMQF01. Next base: position 4,308 of record JABMQF010000107.1, on the reverse strand, counting down.
TTTATTTCTGTGACTGAAGCTCCAGTTATACCTGACATTATCCAAGTATAGAATCTTGCAAATAGACCATCACCACCTGATTCAGCTGATGCAAATCCTGTTATTAGCACCAAACCATTTTCTTCGCTGTTGTTATGATAAATTATCACTTCCCTAGGATAGTTTGATGGCCTCATCCTGATCTTGATAGTGCTGCCATCTTCATCTGAAGACGATGCACTAACCACTTGTCTTCCACGCAAAGAGTTTCCAACTTCATACACTGTTATGTTCTTGCTTCCAGGAGGTAGTGTTGTTAGTATGGTATATTCTCCTTGTCTTTCCACATCTAAACGTTTAGTCCACTCAACTTCTCTGCCGACTTCTGCTTGGCCTTGTATGATGTCAAACTCAAGAGGTTCTGTCCCATTAAGCATTACAAGTATTGCAGTTTCATTGTAGATTGTCTCATTCAGGGCTGTCTGATTTATTTGTGTCTGATTTGTTTCTGTAATGTTTGTTTCTGTCAAATTTGCCTGTATGATGTTTTCATGTGCTGTGAATGCTCTTTCTTCACTATACTGATTTGTGTTGTTAACAACACACCCGATTCTCCAAACATACTCACCAGGTTGTATATCTCTCAACTCAAATGTGTTGATACCTGGCAAAGGTACTTGTTCATCTATCAGCTCGTATTCCTGATCAACATAGCGATACTTTGTCTGCAGCATACAATTCAGTTGTTCATTGCGAGCTTCTACCTCATATGTGATGTCAATAGAAGTCATCACATCCTCTCCATCCATCGGACTGCGTAAGTTTATGCCTATATCTGCAATCTTTGGTTCGGATTCAATTAGTTCTTCCTCAATAGTCTTGTTTGATATATTCCGCAAAGTTTGGTTTATTTTCTCAGTAGGCAGTATTTCAGGCGGTTCATCCAAAGAATCATTCAAGGTAGAATTATCTGTTTCAACTATTGTTGGTTCTATCTCTGGCACTACTGTCTCGACTTCAAGGTCTGTCATCAAAGACTCGTTCGCGGGTGTCTGATTAATGACTGATAAACCTGTTAGTTGCGCGCCTTTGAACACGCCTACTGAGATTAGGAGTATGAAAAGTATTACTATAGGTATTGCTATTGCATACTTATTGTGATTTTTCTTAGGACGTGTAATTGATTGCTTTGCTAGCTGTTGATCTATGTTAGCAAGTTCTTGCATGAGCTTTTTCTCGTCAGGGATGCTCATTTATCCACCCCTGTTTTCTTTTTAGCCCTGTGATAACAAGTCCACACAGTGCGATCATCCCTGTTAAGCAGAACAGCTATTTCATGGAAACTCATACCTTGCCTATCCCTAAGATAGGTAGTCATTGATTCAAGTGGTGCGAGTTTTCTGTCTTTGAAAATAGAACTAGGTATTGATACTACTCTGTCCTCTTTTAACTGTTTTACTGTTATGTCAAAACACCCGCGAACAATGTTTCGTTGTTATAGTTCTTAACAACCCAAAAATACTTACAATGTAAGTAAAAGCTTATTTAAATGTTTCGAATAGAATTCGTGTCAAAAACAATCCCTACAATGTAAGTACTCCACTATTTAAAAGTTTCGAATTCAAACACTTCAGAAATAAGTTCTCACACTGTAAGTAATACTATATATATAAAGGTTTTTGAAATAAATACTTACATAGTAAGTAAAAAAACGCAACAAAGATCCAACAAAAAACAACAACAAAAATCCAGATAAATCAAACAAATCAATACCTACAATGTAAGTAAAAAACAGACAATAAAAACAACCTGAAAAAACAATCAACAGACAAACAACATACCTACAATGTAAGTAAAAACAACACACAAAAAGACCAAAATAATAATATTTTAATATGATAAACAAATAAAAAACCAAATAAAAAAATAATAAAATATTAATAATAGGACCACCAAACACAACAAAATCCAACAACCCAACAAAAACTTTATATATCTTATAAAAAATAGAACAAATAATAATACTATAATACTAAAGATTAATATTTTAAAATTAAAAAATAAATAAAATAATACTATAACATATAGGTGTCAAAACATGGTCAAAATCCAGAACCCAAAACCCGGACAATTCAGCATCACTCTTCCTTTAGGTATAATAAAGATGAAGAAATGGAAAAAAGGGACAGAACTATTCCCTACACTCAACGAAAAAGGGGAAGTGATCCTCAAACAGATAGAGTGAATAAAATGGCCACAAAAACACACACCCGGACCTGTACAATATTCATCGTCGCAATACTCCTGATGTCAGCAGCAACATCTGCTCAGTCATGGCCTAACCCTGGACATCCCGCAGAGCAAGTAGGTGGAGGATCATTCAACTCAAGCTTTGGTAATTTTATCTTCCCGTCTGCAATAACTCTTACAGTCAATGGACTGATGTATGTAAATAATGATATTGATGTTAATGGTAATATTACATTAGACACAGGACATGATGTCTGCATCACAGGAGGCCCCTGCCTCAGCACAATAGGCAGCGGCAGCATGGACAGCTGGACAATAGCAGGCGATTCAGGATCAGAAGCAATCACTAATGGACAGACAGTCAGTATTGTTGGTGGAGATGGTATCGATACTGAAGAAGATGGTACAAGACAAGTGACCATCACCTTTGATGGTTCGGAAGTTCCAAATGATGACATACCAGAAACCTCCATCGCATTCAGCACATCATGCGGATCAGGAAACCATCTATATATTAATGGAAACGATCTCAGCTGCGAACCAGAAACTTCAGCAACAGACACCAACGCAAGCACTGCATGCGCCGCAGGAGAAGTTCTCATGGGAGATGGAACTTGCAACACTCTCGTCGAATATCCGGGAGATTGTTCAGGAGATCAAGTAAGAATTGCAGGAACATGCAAAAATCTTCCCGATTGTGACCTTGAGACTCAAACACTCAATTACAATCCAGCAACAGATGCATTCCTATGCAATACTGACGACGGCGGAACAGACAGCCAGACACTATCCTACACACCAGCGACAGACGTGATAACAATATCAGGATCATTGAGCACAATTGACATAACAGAAGTTGACACAAACTGCGACGGATCATCATGCGACCTACGGGACGGATCAATACTTAGCTGCACAGAAGCTTTAGAGACAGACGCCTCTGGAAATATATTCTGCGGCACTGACGCCACAGGAAGCGGAACTGTAACAAGTGTTGCTGCAGGAAATGGAATGTCCTTCACAACAATTACTGACGCAGGAAGCGTGACTATGGGAACACCAAGCACACTAAGCTCAAGCACAACCAACAGCGTGACAACCACAAGCCACACACACGACATAAGCGATGATTATGTCCTTAACACAGGAGATACAATGAATGGTGACCTTGTATTATCTGGCAGTGATTTAAGCTGGAATAATGCTCAGTTGGATTTTAGTGCGGCTCCCAGGACAAATACAAATCCTAATTCAATAAGAATGTTTGATAATTATGCCGGAGCAGGCGCACCTACCTCATATGGGACTGCATTAGAGATTTATGGACGTTCATCACACGAAGTGGATCAACTTTATTTTGGCAGTGATAATATAATCAGGCATAGACAGGCTTTTTACAGTGAAAGTAGCTGGTCTCCATGGTCAAAAATATGGAGTGAAGCAAGCGATGGCCCAAGTTCAGGTCTTGATGCAGACACTCTCGACGGCCAACAAGCGAGCGCATTCCTGACATCAGAAGTTGACGGCGACATTTCCAACGAGATACAGACAATTACTGCACCAGCACAAGTCCTAACCCTTTCAAAAGGTGGAGGAACAGTCACTTGCGCACAGATCACAGGCGGTGCAAGTCTCTGTGACGGCACAGACGACGGCGGAACAGACAACCAACAGCTAGGAACAAGTGGAAATGACATAACCTTGACAGGCAGTACAAGCATAACCGCTCCTTACGCAACCAACGCAGGAACTGCAACAACAGCAACCAGCGCAACAACGGCAACATCCCTAGCTGCTGACGGCGCCAACTGCGCCGCAGGCCAATACCCTCTTGGAGTCAGCGCCACCGGAGCAGCACAAGACTGCACAGCAGATGCAGTTAACGACGCAGTATATTCAGAAGCCACTATCCAAAGTGTTTGTACTGATTGCATCGATGACGCTCAAATTGTAGACAACAGCATTGACGCGACAAGCCTTGCAGCCAACAGCGTAGATGACAGCGAGCTCGTTGATGAGATTTATGTTCCATTAGGTATTCGTATCGGAGCAGACAGCGCCAACAATGAGATAGACGAC
>JABMQF010000106.1 GCA_013203345.1 Candidatus Woesearchaeota archaeon | reverse complement strand
GACATGGTCTGGCTACCTGCGCAATACCTTTGCCGCGCTCGCACTACGGTGTAATTTCTTGTTGTTCACCGAACTGCGTTATGTTTTTTCAGTTAGGGTATTTAGGCTCGCTAGGCGGCAATGGCTGTGCAGGCAGCTTTGTTGTTGGTTGTGTGGGTGCAAGCAGCGTGGTTGGTGTTGGTTGTGTGTGCAGGAGTCTTCAACCTATCCTGTATGTCAAAAAGAATATCAGAAATCTTGTCTGGAACATCAAACGCGATAAACAATCTCATCTTGTAAAAAAATAAAAAAATTAGGAGATTCACTCCTCTTTCTTCTCCTCTTTCTTCTCCTCTTCAACAGGAGCATCGGGCGGAGGTGGCACTTCCATCTCATCCTCTGATGGCTCTTCAGGAGCTACTGGTGCATCCTCTTCAGGAGTCGCAGTCACAGATTCCTCTGCTGAAGGTTCAGATACAGACTCCTCAACAGGAGCTTCATCAAGCGCAGGTAATTCATCAAGCGCAGGTAATTCATCAAGCTCTTTTGTAACCGGCTCGGAATCTTCCATATCTGGCCTTGGTGGCTCTGGAACTTCCTCAAGCGGAGGCATCTCAGGCGGTTGTTCAACCTGCTCAGGCTCCTCACCAAAATCCTCAGAATCAACATGAGAATTAAACGCAGGCTCAACAGGAGCAGGAGCAGCACTGAATCCTTCAGAATTAGAAGGCACTTGAGATTCAGACTCTCTTTGCTGATCCACGGAATCTGATTTGCCTACAACATCTGCAAATCCAACTTTACGCAGAACCTTTGTTATTCGAATCTTAACCTCGTCACCCTCGCGAGTGTTGGGAACAAATAGAACAAAACCACTCTTCCTCGCAATACCATCGCCTTTCTCTCCGACAGCTTCTATCTTAACATCAATTTCTTCGCCAACTTTAACAGGTGCGAACCCTTCAGGTCCACCACGCGGCCTGAAACCACCACCCATATTACCTTCACCATACATAACATATTCACCTATCTTACCTATAAAAAATCTGCACGTCGTGCATAAACAAAAAAAGAAACATAAATAATTTATAAAACTATTGAAAGCAATCATTACAAGGTATGTTCACAGGTGGTGCTTTACAACCCTCAAGAACGGCACTCGCTACGCTCAACCGTCATAATAACCTAAATACACAAAAAAAACAAAAAAATCAAGCATCCTTCAAACCACCAGTCTCAACGAAGAAACCAGCACAACTGGTTACGCTCGGTTGACACGCAAGATCAAGGACGGCACTCGCTACGCTCAACTGTCCGAATAGTCTAAATACAAAAAAAAATCAAGCATCCTTCAAACCACCAGTCTCAACGAAGAAATTGCATTCCCCATCAGGCATGTTTGGGGCGTCGATTAGTTTTGCAACTCTAGAACCCTTTTTGCCCTTACGCAGATAAATCCTAAACGTTGAAGCGTGAGCAACTATGTGCCCTCCAACAGCCTTAGTAGGATCGCCAAAGAACTGTGCAGGATCTGCCTGTACCTGATTAGTCACATAAACACATGCATTATTTGTATCTGCTATCTTCAACAACGTGTGCATATGCCTGTTTATCTTCTGCTGCCTCTCAGCGAGTGTTCCGCGACCGATAAACTCTGCCCTGAAATGTGCTGTAAGAGAATCCACAATCACAACATTCACTTTCAGCTTCTCTTGACGGATGATCTCTGAAACCTTTTCGGCCAATAGCATCTGATGATCAGAGTTGTAAGCCTTTGCCACCTTGATGTTCTTCAACACATCATCAGGGTCAAGACCTGCACCAATAGCAAGCTGCTTTATACGCTCGGGCCTGAAAGTGTTCTCTGTATCAATATATATTGCCACTGAACCTGGATCCAGCTTTTGACAATTAACCGCCAACAAATGACCTATCTGAGTCTTTCCTGAACCGAACTCTCCGAAACACTCAACTATTGAACCAGTCTCAAAACCACCTCCAAGAAGCTCATCAAAACATGCACTTCCTGTTGATACCCTCATCACTTTTTTCCTTTTCTCCAGTACTTCTATACCAGAAATAAAACCCATCTTAAGAGAATCACGCGCAGCGTTTATCATCTTTCTTGCAACAGCCTCAGAACAGCCTGCGTCATCAACCAGTTTTCCAGGGCTGGCAACAGCTATGCTCATAACACTATCATAACCAGACTCCTTAAGCCTCTCTGCTGTAGCTGCTCCCACGCCAGGAAGGTCATACAATTCAAGCTCGTTCTCCTCTGAATCTTCCAAACCAGACACTCCTATCATTGAATCATCATGTTCTTTTACATCAACAGTCATTTAAATCACCTCATATATTTTAATCTTTACATACTAATAGCCAGGTCACCCTGGCTATTAAGAACGATGTATTCGTACGCCTTATTTAGAACAACAACTGCCTTTGGCAGATCCATTGTCCTAAGAGAATTCGACGTCTTCCATTCTTCAGTCTTATCATCTTTATAATGACGCAGGAAGGTCACGTTCATGAACTCTGCGTCACGCCCATCTTTGGTCTTGATATTGTTCCGCCATATTGTGGCAGAAATAGATCCTGCCCTGAACTTTTTCTCAGGTAGGTTTTTTCCTAACTCATTTGTCTCATTCATATGTTACACCTCGCGTTGCTTATCGCATCTTGTTTCAACCAGAATCAGCTGACAATTTGTGCCAGACCGACTCTAAGCCGCGATGCAGTAAATAACGCTGATATCGTTTAAATAGCTCATCCGAACATGTCCAGTGGGTTGTGTGATATGGTCAACGGGCTACAATAGTATAATCAGAAGATATAGAGCTATACGAAAGAACTCCGGATGTCTAATGAAAATTTACGAATACCAAAAAAAGGATGCCTGATACTGCAAAAACACCAAAGAAAGCATGCTCATAAAATGCGCCAGACCTCAAAAAACCAGACATGCGAAACCGCAACAGAGGATGAAAAGGCATAATACCTCTTAAAGAAAGAGAATCCAGGAATATGTGCGAAGCGTATCCTATAAGTAATGCTGAAGAGTACATCACAGAACCTGACAAAAAGAATATCAGCACAGGGAATAAAGCGAGCGCGAAAAAAGAATGAAAAAAACCTCTATGCTCGAAAAGGAATGAGAAAGGACGAGCAAAACGGCCTACGCGGGATTTAGGATGATCTATATCCGGTAACGCAGAGCCAAACATCAGCAATAACGCGAAAACAAAAGAGTTCTCTGGGCTGACCAGGCTGATAGCGACAACTGCTATAAGGAATGCAAATGCAATATGGGTGCGGAAAAGCATACAATGAGAAAAAGGAAATATGTTAATAAAGGTTGGGAATGGAAGGCGTCACTTTTTGGCTTCAAAACGGATGTACAAACCAAAAGGCAATCCTTTCATATCATACGGTACTCTCTGGACAAGTCTATAGTTCTTGTCAGGAAATATCTTTGATTCCTCGCCGACAACACATTCCAGATCAGTGTCAAGAGCGCCGAACTCATGATTGAGCTCCCTGCAGATTTCTTCAAAATTCTGTCCATCCTCAAAAACCACAAGATCCATATAAGCAAAACCCTGGGAAAGCATGCCCTGGTCAAGCCAGTCATTTTTCTGAAATCCTTTATAATGGATCTTTATCCTCTCCTGCGCTTCCCTGCGCACATCGTCTGAATACAAAGAGTCATCTATTGTTGGGAGGGATTTGCCAGTCTTTTGAAAAGTCCTATCAACTGCTTCTCTGGCAATGGCTGCAAGTCCAGGATTGGCCTTATAAGGTCTGCGGAATGTTTTGATTCCTAACCCTGTGAAATGGCCGGGTTGGCATGGTTTTTTACTACTGCCCATCTTAATGAATAGTGAGAATTGTTGATTAATAAATGTTGGTGTGATAGGCATGTAATACGTCAGTTGAATCTCTGTGTCAATGAAGGTGTGCTGATTCAGTTTTGGCAAAGTGCTTTCGGACTATATTTTGATTGTTTCGAGCGAAGCTTGAAACCCTGTCAAATCTTTGATTTGACAATGTCCTAATGCTTTTTTCATATTGATTCTTTATATGGGAATAGTCAATAACCATAGGTTATTGTCCCAGCAGTCTTCCATCAGCAAATAGTAGAAGACTAGCGTGTTCAAAAATAAATCAGAGTTCTTGGTTTACAATGGCTAGTTCGTGGTTTGCTTGGCTGCCTGCGCAATACCATTGCCGCGCTCGCACCGCTGTGTTATTT
>JABMQF010000105.1 GCA_013203345.1 Candidatus Woesearchaeota archaeon | reverse complement strand
TGACTTTGACTATTTGTTATATCTCCAGATATATTACATTCGATAAGAACTCCTGGATCACCATAATTAACACCAATAGTGATTATAATTTCATCAACAGGTGATGGTGTAACGGGTTCGCTTGTGACTGAGTTTATTGAGGGTTCTACTGCGTATAATGTTATATTATTGCTAAAGTTAATCAAGCCGTCATTAAATCCATCATTTGGTATGACGCTAGCTGACCATCTCTGTAGACTTCTTGTCTCTTGAGGTACGATAATATCTTGACCATTTTCATAGAGTGATAGAATCTGATCTGGTCCAAGAGTTCTATTGTAAATTCTGAAATCATCTATTCTTCCATCAAATGTGTAGTCTCCTGCAGCACCTTTTCCTATGACTGTTGGAGTTGCAACATATGATATTGGTGTGCAGCCTGTTGAATCTGTTCCTGCGAGCGTTCCATTGACATATATTTTTGCTGTTGATCCATCATATGTTCCGACAACATGATACCATGATCCTGGTGTCATGCTTGTTCCTGCAAGGCAGGCAGTATAACTATTAGTGTGGAAGTACATCTCGTTCGCTAGATTGTGGTTTGCTAATCCCCAACCATCTGCCCAGGAACTGCTTGATGATTTCATAGCGACAGTGTCATATGCTGTGAGTGTGTCAGGATAGATCCATGCTTCAACACTGATATTTTGAGGTCTTGTTGATGGACTGTCAGTTATGTTGATTGCTTGACTTCCAGAGCCTGCAAAGTCATACGCACCCCATCCGTCGTGACCTCCATTGATTTGATAATTGGGATTGTTGCTTGTCGTTCCGTTGTTTTCATATCCTGAGTAATCTTGCACTATTCCCGAACTTATCGCAGAATTATTCTCGAAGGGCATATTAACTATGATTATATTATTATTTTCTAAATACCAATTTGTTATGTTTTTATAATTTCCACTATCATAATGAAGTGTAAGGTTTTCCGCAGATGTATTTGTTCCCAGGGTTGTATCTAAAAGGATATTGGTGACTGTAGGTGTACTGTATGGTGCAGACATTATAGAGTATTTACTTGAAGGAATCAAATTATATAATGCCAGTGTGTTTGAAGAGGTATCGGGTGTATTGTTCAACAAATGCCAACCCGTGGCATTGTTCACCCATAGTTCCAGATTATTTTCATTAAATCCAACAGTTTCTGCTTCTGTCCATCTCCATTGCACATAGTCTATTGCTGTTGTCTTTGATATGTTCTTAATCTCAAGGTTTTTGTTGTTGAATGTATTTCTGTCTCCTGGTTCAGTAGTTATTGAAGTCCAATTAAGAATATACGTTTCATTAACTGCAACACTATCCACAACAGTTACATTGGTGTAGCTAGTAAGGGATCCTGTTGGTGGGAGGATTAATGCATTTATGTTGACTGAGTGTGGATTGTCAAAGAATGGGTCATATTCATTGTCGATGTAAAGGTCATATGAGTTGTTGAATATCCTCATTCTGTCCGTGTTTATGTTTGTTGTTTCATCTACCCAGACTCCATATGTAGATGAATGGAAATCTGAATTTATGATGGTTGGATTCTGGTTGAAGAACATATATAGAGAAACATTATTATGTGATGCGGTTGTGTTAATTATTGTCATCCAATTTATTTGCATGCCCATACTGAAATCTCCTCTAGAATATATTCCTTGGTTATTGTTGCTGAAATTTGACGAGCTGACTCTGAATGATCCACTAATACCTGAGGAGAAAGGGGGTGTATCTATAAAATATCCTTTACCGCTGTTTGTGATTGTTGCATTTGTTGTGTTTATATATTGTCCCCATATCCTGATACCTGAACTTGTACAGTTATCTCCTGTGACATTCTCTATAATTGCTTGTTGAACCTGGTAAGTCTCGAAACATGTTGTGCTATGTTCTGCATGTGAGTTGATTATTCTTACATTTTCATTCGTGAAACTTGGATTGTTTCGCGGTATGCTTATACCAATATCATTATTGGTTGACGTGATATTATCGAGTAGTATATTTGTTGGTTCTAGTGCGTATATTCCATAATCATATCCTCTGAGATCACAGTTCCTTATTGTTATATTATTAAATTGTGCTAAGAATGAACTGTTGATAATTATGCCTCCTGCTGCTGCAGTGAAATCATTGGTAATTGTGTGTCCTTGACAATTATAATCAACATCATCTGAGGATATGACGAGGAATGCATTAGTTATAGGATGGAATCCTCCTACTGATTGGCTCGCCAATTTATAATCATAATCTAGTGTATATGTTCCAGGAGTATCAATAAGAGTTAGTGGGGGTGGGGGTTGTATCTCCAATGAGCTACAAACTTCGCTTCCATCCTGTGTTCCATCATTTGGTGTGACACAAAATTGAATAACTTCTCCTGCGTCAGTCTCATTACTGACCAGCACATCCTTACTATTGTTCAAAATAATAATCTGGTCAGCACTTAGTGCTCTGTCATAAATTCTTATATCGTCTATATAACCATCAAGTGGGTGGTAGTAAGCAGCGTTATACAAAATGTAACCTATGCTGAGGTTGTTAGTTGGTTCTTCTGTCTCAATACCATTTGCGGTTCCTTGTGCTTCGAGCACACCATCGATGTATAATTTAGCTCCATTTGTGTTTGTTGTTCCATCCCATGTAGCGAGTACGTGGTGCCAGACATTGTCATTTATTGACGTTGTGCTTTGTATGTTGATGTTGTATATGCCACTGACTCTGTTAGAATGTCTGTAGATTGCCTTTCCATTTTCAATCCTGAAATAATCACCGTATCCGTTTGTTCCTGAGTCTGAATTAACCAATGGTGCCATTAATGCAGTTGATCCTGTCTTGATTCTGAATTCAATTGTTTTTTCTCCTAGTGGTGCTACACCACTATCAAAATCTATTCTGTAATCTGTATCTGCAGGGAAGTAGTATGCTCCGCCGGTGTATCCTCCTGTTGGGTTCCATGTTAGATTACTAATTGTTCCATTTTTGTTACCTGAATGATCTTTCGTGCTGTTTAAAATATTGGGAGTGTTGTTCTCGAATGCAAGATTCAATACTGTGATGCTCGCACCATCTACATACCAATTGGTAATATTATACACGGGGTCTCCTTCTTGATCATTAACTGCCCATGTTCCTGTGATATTTTCTTCACTTGTATTCGAGTCGCTTGAGGACGTCAAAACTAGATTACTTACAGTTGGCGTGTTACCACTCATCACTCCAACTTCATTTGCACGTTTTTCTTGTCTTTCTGTCACACTTAAATTAATTGTTTGCTCGTTAATCGTCGTATATGTTTTAGAACTATTTTCTAATGTAATTTCTGATAAGTTCAAAAAGGTATTATTTGTTTCATTGATTGTATTTGGGATTATTGAATCTGTTTCACTTGTTATATTTTCAAATTCTATTATGTTATTTGTCTCATTGGTTTCGTTGATAACATTATTTGTAATATTTGCAGTTAGTACTTCTGATGTATTTGTTGATTCAAATATTTGTGTTTGATTAGTTATGTTTTCAAATCTAGTATTCGCACTTTCATCAATCACTGCAAATCCTGTCATCTTGCCAGTTATCAATGCAAGTCCTATGAACATGAGTGCAATAGCTGCAAAAAGGAATTTTCCAGTTTCCCATACCTGCCGGGTGTGGTTCATTATTCTGGCTCCTCCTTGAGCAGATCCAATGCTTTGAGCTTCACATAATCAGAAACAGAGAGATCGAGCCGTTTGGCTCTCTCGATAATCCTTTTCTTCTGGTCTTCACTCAGATATACTTCTATCTTCGCCTTGCGCATTGTGGTCCCAAATGTTACATGTAGTTTACATGTAGTTTACATGCATTTATAAATGTTTTGTGTATTCCTTTATAAATGGGGTTTGAAATAGCAAGTTAATGGAATCAGAATTTTTCAGCGAGATTGTGCAGACGATAATACAGCAGAAGCTTTCAAAGTCCCAGGCCACAAAACTCAAGCTCAAGCTCTGCTCAAAACACAAACTTAAACGCGTACCTACAGATATAGAGATAATGCTTCGGGCTGAAGAGCAGAACATCCCCAGTCTCAAGCGGGTATTGCAGACCAAACCTACCCGATCTATCAGTGGTGTCGCGGTTGTCGCAATAATGTGCAAACCTCACAAGTGTCCGCACGGACGTTGCACTGTCTGCCCTGGCGGATTGGACTCAGAGTTCGGTGATGTGCCTCAGTCATACACTGGTAAAGAACCTGCAACAATGCGTGCGCTTCGTCATGATTTTGATCCTTACCTTCAGGTTTTCAACAGGCTTGAGCAATACATTGTCACAGGTCACATGCCTGACAAGATTGAGCTGATAATAATGGGTGGTACATTTCCCTCGATGGACAAAAGATACCAGACAGGTTTTGTCAAGTATGCTTTGAAGGCAATGAATGATTTCTCATCAATGTTCTTCAGAAAAAATAATTTAAACCTTCAGAAGTTCAAGGAATTTTTCGAGCTTCCAGGTCCTGTTGGCGACGAAAAAAGGATAGATTCCATAACTCGCAGGCTTAAGAAGGTAAAGCTTTCTGATTCTTCTCTTGCACATGAGCAGAAGAGAAACGAGTCATCTAATATTAAGTGTGTAGGGATGACTGTTGAGACAAGACCTGATTATGGTCGCACATCGAATGGGATATTCGCTCTCAGTCTTGGTGCTACAAGAGTTGAACTTGGTGTGGAGTCTGTATTTGACGACGTGCTTGATAAGATTGACAGAGGTCATGATGTACAGGAGATTATAGATTCTTCACGTGAGCTAAGGGATCTTGGTTTCAAGTTAAACTTTCATTATATGCTCGGACTGCCTGGTTCATCTGAGAAAAAAGATATTGAAGGGTTTAAGATTTTGTTTGAAAACCCTGATTTCCGTCCAGATATGCTAAAGATATATCCTTGCATGGTTTTGAAAGGAACAAAACTTTATGATGATTGGAAGCGCGGTAGCTTCAAGCCACTCACGACAGAAAGGGCTGCGGAAATGATTGCTGAATTCAAGAGAACTGTCCCGAAATATGTCAGGATTATGCGCATCCAGCGTGATATTCCGACGTATCAGACAGAGGCAGGTGTAGACCGTACAAACCTGAGACAGATTGTGGGAAATATGTGCGTTCAGAAAGGGATCAGATGCAGGTGCATCCGTTGTAGAGAGATTGGCCGAGCAAAGAAGATAGGTAAGATAAGCATGACTGTTAAAAAATACCCTGCTGCGCATGGCACAGAATTTTTTATCTCAGCAGAGGATGTTAAGAATGATGTGATAATAGGATTTTGCAGGATGCGTTTCCCGTCGCAGCAACTGGTCAAAGAAATTACCTCATCATCTGCTCTGATTAGGGAACTTCATGTCTATGGAGAGGCGGCAGCTGTTGGCGAACAATCTTCACGAAAGTCTCAGCACAAGGGATATGGTCAGGAACTCTTAAGAAAAGCTGAGCATATTGCGAAAGAACACAATAAGGATAAGATTTTGATAATTTCAGGGATAGGTGTCCGCAAATACTATCGGAAGTTAGGCTATAAAAAGCAAGGGCATTATATGGTTAAGCACATTTAGATTTGTATTCAGCAGATTTAAATAAAACGATTGCTTCTATACTATCATGCACAATCGCGACCAGAAATTCAACAGCATCAGATCAGAATATGCTCTCTTCGAGAAAGAGCTTAAGGAGTCTGGCAAGGGGTTGGTATATAGGACAGAGAAAGGGATATATGGAACATCCAATCTTGACAATATTTTCAAGTTTTTTAAAGAGATTTGTCTTAAGGATTGCAAAAAATTCCTTGACCTTGGCTGTGGTGATGGTCGTGTTGTCCTCACTGCTTCATTATTCACAAAAGCAGTAGGTATTGAGCACTCAGGAGATCTCATCGATTCTGCTATCCTCATACGTGAAAGATTAGGTATTGATTGTGAACTCATCCAGGGAGATTATCTCGATCACGATTTTTCAAGTTATGATGTTATATTCATAAATCCTGATCATAACTTTGCAGAGCTTGATGAAAAACTAAAAAGAGAGATGCGAGGAGATCTTTTTGTCTACAATGAGATATTCGCACCTGAATCATTGGTAAAAGGGAAGAAGTTTTGGGCTGGTCAGTCACCTATAGTGAATTATACGAATTTGTGATTCACTAAATTTGTACACGCAATTTCTGCCTTTATGAACGTTTCCGCCGACACAGCTATTTACAAAAGTTGCTAAAACTTTAAATAAAGTGAACACTTCTTAATGTGTATGATTGTACTTAAGACACCTTTTTCAAAAGGTAGCCTGGGAAAGAACATAAGCGCAGAGAAAGCTCCTGATTCTATACTTGAGCAGGCAAAGGACATATATCTGAATGAGTCAGGTCGCGTTACGCAAATCCAAGTTGACAGCATAGAAGTCAACCAGGAAAACATAGCCGAGACTCACAGTAATGTTATGGAAAAGATAAGTTCTCTTGATTTCAGCAAGCGTGTCTGTATGCTTGGAGGTGATCATTCTCTTACTTTTCCTGCATTCAGGGCGTTCAAAAAGCGTTTCCCTGATGCGGGTTTGATCATACTTGATGCGCATCCTGATTGCGAGTCCGCAACTGACCATCCATCACATGAGGATTTTGTCACAAAGCTTGTCCGTGATGGTATCATAGAGAAAGACCGGTTGATATTATTCGGCCTTAGAAGTTTCACTGGCAATGAAAAGAGATTTCTTGATGAGAATAGAGTAAGATACTTCACCATGAAGCAGATTAGCATGCAGAATTTTTCTGATGTGCTTGACGGTATCACAGAGACCATAAGTTCCTGGCCTGATATATATCTCTCGATTGATATTGACGTGGCTGATCCATCCTGCGCTCCTGGCACAGGTTACATAGAACCAGGAGGTTTAACCGCACGGCAGCTTATCAGTCTTGTCCAGAGAATTTCTTTGATGAAGAACATGAAGATGGCAGATATTGTGGAGGTAGGTCCTGACCAAGATATGAACAGCATGACATCAAAGCTTGCGGCAAAGCTGATGAAGGAGTTGGGCTGATGACTCTGGGGTATGATTTTTGCGATGGTAAGCAAGTCGGCAATCATACCAAGAAAAAAGTTATTGATTATCTTTCAGGTCTGGAAAAGACCATGAGCGTCCATGATGTTTCAGATGATCCTAATTATCAACAGGGAGGTGCAAGTCTTATTTGGCAGCATAAAGTATCTCGTGAAAAAGGAGGTATTGAGAGGCTTGTTTTGAACAGATCTTTGATTGAGGTTAAATGGGATGTTAGCATGGGTGAGTCGGGTAATTTTCTTTTTGAGACTTGGTCTAATTATGAGCAAGGTAAGAAAGGCTGGCTATATACTTCAGAAGCAAAGTTTCTTGCATATGTTTCAGTAAAAGAGGATATTCTTTACATGATGCAATTCAATGGTCTGCGTGACTGGATTGAAGATAATAAGAATATGTTCTTGGAATTTACATCACCAACTGGTGAGTCAAATGGAGATGTCATATATCGCATGAAAGGAGTATTGGTGCCGAGAGTGAATATTCTTCGAGATAAGGATTCCCTAATCAAGACCATTCATCTTGACTAAATCTTGACGACTGCTTTGAAAGCAGATATCGCAACTTCAATCTGTTTTTTGTCAGGTTCTCTTGTTGTTATTTTCTGAAGAAGTAGTCCTGGAGTTATCAATGCGTTAAGAATTATGTTTTTAGGATATTTTGATCCGAGCTTTAGCAGTTCGTAAGAAATTCCTGCGATGACTGGTAGGAGCAGTATTCGTGAACCCATCTTCACAAGGAAGCTATCTGTAACAATAAGTGAGAACACTATGATGCTTATTGTCAACACGATAAGTATGAATGTTGTTCCGCATCTTCTATGAATTGTGCTGAATTTCTTGACATTAGCAGGATTCAATGGCTTTCCTGCTTCATAGCAATTTACTGTTTTATGTTCTGCTCCGTGGTATTCAAAGAGCCGTCTAACATCACTCATAAATGATATTGCTGTTATGTATATGAGAAACACACAAACTCTGATGAGTCCATCTATTATGTTAAACATCACACCTTTTGCGCCGGTGATTTTTGTAAGGTAGAGTGGGAGGATTATGAAAATACCTATGGCCACAGCAATAGCGATTATTGTGGTGATTGCGAATTCTGATTTGCTTATCTTACTTTCATCTTCATCCATTGACTCATTTGCAGAATAATTCAGGGCCTTGATTCCTAAAAAAAGCATCTCTATAAGGTTCACCGGGCCTCGTACAAAGGGCAGTCCGAGTAACTTGAATTTCTTTGCAAGAGATCGAATTCTCTGCCTTTTTACTGTGATTTGTTTATTGGGTTTCCTTATGGCAATGGCTATTTTGTTTCCGTTCTTCATAAGAACTCCTTCAATCACTGCCTGCCCGCCTACTGTGCATTTACCCATGAATTCAGAAATTCCTGTATATTATATATAGTTAACTGTCAAAGCCCCAACTCACTATCTATATCCTTCGCAATGCTCTCCAGATCATCACATGTGCGCATCAGATCTTTCCTGATCTCGCTTATCAGATTCTCCAACCGATCCACTCTTAGGAAATAACGTCTTCCTTCATGAACCACTATTCCTGCTTCGCGGAGCTTGTTTATGTGGTGTACGACTGTTCCTCTTGTCAATCCAAGGCGGAAAGCCAGTTCATCTGAGCTGATGGGTTGTTTACGTTTTGCTGCTTTTAATAGCTCTATGAATACTCTAAAGCAGCTCTTGTCCTTGTCTCTGAGGTTGAATAATCCTAAAGAATTACCTAAGAACTGGAGTTCGTCATTAACGTCATGCGTGTTGGGCTTTCGCATCCTCATTATTGTGATTCGTTGATGTATTATTGACATATATTCACACACGCGTTTCTAGTATATAAAATTTCTCCAAAACGTTTATATATTAGTAGAGTTTACAAAGAGTTTGTTTACTTTAAGTCAACGAAAATACATAATAGGTCATTCATATGTCAATCATTAAAAATAAAGAAAAGAAGGCAAAGGAAGATAAGTGCGCAGAGAAAATTGACGAAAAAGATGACGCTGAATCCAAGATGGATGAGCTTGTCAATGATTTGAAGCGTGTACAGGCAGAATTCGAGAATTACAAGAAAAGGATAGAAAAAGAGAACACTCGTATGTGTGAGTACAGCAAGGCGAATATCAT
Source organism: Candidatus Woesearchaeota archaeon (assembly GCA_013203345.1). Taxonomy (GTDB): domain Archaea; phylum Nanobdellota; class Nanobdellia; order Woesearchaeales; family UBA11576; genus JABMQF01. Next base: position 8,607 of record JABMQF010000105.1, on the reverse strand, counting down.
AAAAAAGCTCCTCACAGTGCTTGATTCCTTTGAGATAGCTCTGAAAAACACAGAAAATAATGTTGATTTTGTAAAGGGTGTTGAATTGATATATTCACAGTTTCACACCATCCTGAGTGATGATGGTCTAAGGTCCATAGAGGCAGAAGGCAAGCGGTTTGACCCTTATATGCATGAGGTCATGCTTTCTGTACCTTCAGAAGAGCCTGACGAAACAATAATTGAGGAATTGCAGAAAGGATACATGCTCAAAGATCTGGTGCTACGTCATTCCAAGGTCAAGATATCAAAAAATGAGGGTAAGTAAAGAGACTCCTATTGAGGAAGTCAAGAGAGTAGGCGATCGGTGTGGTCGCTGCGGAAAGTGCTGCAGCTACGGCTCAGGTTTTGTGCTTGAGTCTGAGATCCCACGTATAGCATCATTCCTTAAGATTCCAAAAGATAAGTTCATCAAGGATTTCCTTAATGAGACAGAGATATTCCACACGACTGTGTTTAAGATTAGATCCTTGCCTGTTGATGGCAAGCCTTACGGGCCATGCACTTTCCTGAAAAAAGATTTGTGCAGCATACACGATATCAAGCCCCTGCACTGCAGCATGTGCAACTGCAGCGAGCATGGTGACGACCTTAATGTTTGGTTCATGGTAAATCACTGCCTGAATGTTTACGACCCTGAGTCGGTCAGGCAATACTGCTCGTATGTCGAGACAGGTGGAAGGGTTATCCCTGGTGCAGAAGTCGAGAAGCTTTTTCATGACGAGAAGCTTCTCAAACAAATAAAAGATTATGATAGGTTTAGATGATGCGGCTAACTATACTAGGAAAAGGGACATTGTACCCTAGAAATAATGCAGGTGGTCCAGGTTATCTGCTGGAAACAGGAAAAATAGGAAATAGTCCTATTTTGTTTGACACAGGTCTTGGGACATTGCACAAGCTGGCAAAGCTAGGAGTTGACGTGAGGAAGATAAGGCACATATTTTACACTCATACACATAACGATCATATTTGTGAACTCGCACCTATTTTGTGGTATCTGAAATTTTTATCATCCCATAGGCCCAAAGACCCTGTTAACAAGGAGATAAATATCAATCTTTACGGACCAAAGGGGTTCAAGGAATATTTCAATGATTTATGGTTCAAGATTCTCGGAAGTGAAGAGCCTGCAGGGTTTATCGCTTCGGTAAATGAACTTGAGTCTGATGAGTTTGCCATAGATGACCTTAGGATTAAGTCAAGGCCTGTGGTGCATAAAGGTGATTGTCTCGGATTCAGAGTAGAGCAGGATGACAAGGTTTTTGTTTATTCAGGGGATACGAGTATGTGTGAGGGTGTGAAGAAATTATCTGCAGACGCTGACCTGTTGTTGTTGGAATGTGCTTTTCCAAAAGGAACAGAAGTTATAGGCCACATGAACACAATTGAGTGCGGCAAGCTGGCAAAAGATGCGCATGCAAAGAGGCTCGTACTTGCTCACAGGTATCCTGAAACGCTTGCAATTGATGCAAAAAAAGAATGTGCTGAAGAATTTGATGGAGATATCATAGTTCCTGAAGATTTGATGGCTATCGACATATAGGATGTAAACAAGGTGTATTATTATGGATAAGAATCTTAATATTTCAGTGAATGAAGGAGACTCGTTTTTTTGCCATGAGCTCTCTGTGAATTACAACCCCTTGCAGTTCACACTTGACTTCAAGTGCATAACACCGCGGGTTGATATTAGATCCAAGCAGGGTCCTGTAGTTCATATAAAACATAATGTTGTTATGATCGAGCCTTTCCATGCAAAGAAGATGCTTGAGCTTTTGAAAAAAGTGGTAACTAATTATGAGGAGGAGTTCGGCGAGATAATAAAGCCTAAGGCTGTTGAGCAGATAGAGAAGAGACTGAATGAGAAAAAGGACGACGATGACAAGAAGACAATCTCAACACCGACTTACTTTGGATGATTTCAGCAGGAGTGGTTCATTATAATGGTGATCAATGAAAGTAGTATTCGGAGGCGGTCAGCCATAAATGAATATTTCCTCGATGCAGCGAGACTGCTGCGTTACCTTATAGGTAAAGACGAGAAGCTCGACACGATTATCATCTGCAATCCTTACAGGCAGAAGTTCGTGACAACAGACCAGGAGGTCTACCATTCCCTTGGTTCAGTGAAGGAATATGATGATTTCAAACTCAACAAGCTGGCTAAGTTTTTCGAGGTAGTCACTATCCGCACAGTCGCCAAGAAGCAGATCCTAACAGAGGAGATTGTCGAGAAACTAAGAGCAGAGGCATTGAGGAAGACACAATGAAAGAGATAGAAGTTAAGATACTTGATATCGCTCCAGAAGATGTAGTCGCGAAACTAAAAGAGCTCGGCGCAGAGAAGACTGAGCAGGGGATTGTTAATATCAGGGCTTATGATTTTCCTGATGGAATGCTTTTGGATAAAGGAAGATATGTCAGGGTCAGGAAGATAGCAGGTCGTGTAGAGCTTGTCTTCAAGGACCCTATTCAGTCTGATGATTTCAAGATGTATGATGAGACAGAGATTGTTGTTGATGATTTTGATACTGCTTGTCTTTTGGTAGAGAAAATCGGTCTGAAGTGTTTCAGGGAGATGGAGAAATATCGTGCATCATACAAGATTGGTAATGTCAAGATTGAGATTGACAAGTATCCTGGACTTCCTTGGTTTTTTGAAGTTGAGGGAGGATCAGTTGAGTCAGTCATGAAAACAGTAAGTGATTTCGGTTTTGATTTTAACGATAAGAATAAGGTCAGCTCTAAGATGATCAATGAAATTTATGATCTTGATGAAACTAATTGTAGTTTCAAACAAAAAGGTGAAGTGCCAGACTATGACAGTCTGTTCATATGATAATAAATGAGAAATATTAGGAGGAAAATAAAATGCCAAAAATAATAGGAATCGATCTCGGTACGTCAAATTCAGCTGCAGCTTTTCTTGAGGCTGGCAGGCCTAAAATAGTCCCGTCTGCTGAGGGTGCAAGCCAGTATGGTAAAGCGTTCCCGAGCGTTATAGCGTTCACAAAAGATAATCAGATGATTGTCGGAGAGCCTGCAAGGCGTCAGGCTATTTCTAACGCAGATAGGACAATAACTGCTGCGAAGAGAAAGATGGGTACAAACTTCAAGTATACTATTAACGATAAGAATTATACTCCGCAACAGATATCTGCTTTCATTCTTCAGAAGATAAAGAAGGATGCTGAGGAATTTCTTGGAGAGAAGGTTGAGAAGGTAGTCATCACAGTGCCTGCATATTTCGATGACAATCAGCGACAGGCAACAAAGGATGCGGGAACTATCGCAGGCCTTGATGTTGTCAGGATAATCAACGAGCCTACAGCAGCGAGTCTGGCATACGGTCTTGACAAGTCAGACCAGGACCATACAATCATTGTGTTCGACTTAGGTGGTGGAACTCTCGATGTTACAATAATGGAATTCGGCGAAGGTGTTTTTGAGGTCAAGTCCACGTCAGGTGATACTCATCTCGGCGGGACTGATATGGATCAGGTAATTGTTGATTGGCTTGTTTCAGAGTTCAAAAATACGGAAGGTATAGATATAAGTAAGGATTCTACTGCGATGCAGAGACTTCGAGAGGCTGCTGAGAAGGCGAAGATTGAGCTTTCAACTACTCTCGAGACAGACATCAATTTGCCTTTCATCAGCGCCAATGACCAGGGACCTAAGCATTTTGTGATTAAGATCACACGGGCCAAGCTTGAACAGCTTGTTATGCCTGTTGTTGAGAAGTGTCTTCATCCTATGGAGCAGGCGCTTGCTGACGCTAAGCTAAAGAAAGATGGTGTTGACAAGATAATACTTGTTGGAGGACCTACAAGAATGCCTTCAGTAAAGAAATTCGTCGAGGATTTCATAGGCAAGCCTGCTGAGGGTGGTGTAGATCCTATGGAGTGTGTTGCGATGGGTGCTGCTATTCAGGGCGGTGTGCTTGCAGGTGAGGTTAAGGATGTTCTTCCTCTGGACGTCACGCCATTGAGTTTGGGTATTGAGACTCTTGGAGGTGTATTCACTAAACTGATAGACAGGAACACTACAATCCCTACAAAGAAGTCGCAGGTATTTTCAACAGCTGCTGATAACCAGCCTGCTGTGACTATAAAAGTATATCAGGGAGAGCGTGCTATGGCTGATGACAACAAACTTCTAGGAAATTTCGATCTTGTGGGCCTACCCCCTGCACCAAGAGGTATACCTCAAATTGAGGTCTCTTTTGACATCGATGCCAATGGTATACTTAACGTATCTGCAAAGGACATAGGTACTGGCAAGCAGCAGGAAATGACTATAACAGCGCCGAACAAGCTTGATGACTCTGATGTAGAAACTATGCGCAAAGAGGCAGAGTCTCATGCAGAAGAGGACAAGAAACGAAAAGAATCTGCTGAGACTATTAACAAAGCAGACACTTTGGTCTACACTGCAGAGAAGACATTAAAGGACTTGGAAGGCAAGGTTGATGAGAAGAAAATTGCACCTATAATTGCAGATATCGCAGAGCTCAAGAAGCTGTTGGAGCCTGAGAAAAAGGATGTCGAGACAATCAAGAAGAAAGTCGACGAGCTTGAGAAGCTTATGCAGGACGCTGCCACTGAGATGTACCAGAAAGCACAGGCAGAACGCACTAAGGCTGAGGCTGAAGCAGGTAAGGGTAATGACAAAGGCAAGGAAGATGCTAAGGATGACAAGCCTGCCAAAGATGAGACTGTTGTCGATGCAGACTATGAGGTAGAGGGTGACAAGAAGAAATCAGATGATAAAGTAGATGATAAAGTAGATGATAAAGTAGATGATAAAGTAGATGATAAATCAGATGATAAATCAGATGATAAAGGAGATGATAAGTAGAATTATGCAGTCAAGTACAGGGTCAAGGATGCCTACAGAATCTGAATGTCTGGAGCTTATGTCTGAGGTTGGTTTAGCTCCTGCCATAGCCAACCATAGTATAGCTGTGAAGAATATTGCGCTTGAGTTCGCAGGTATTCTTGAGGAGAAAGGCATAGAGGTTGATAAATCTCTTGTGTCTGCTGCGGCTCTTCTTCATGACATAAGGAAGATGGATGCTTTTGTCTGTCATGGCATTGAAGGAGGAGATTTCCTTCGCAATAAGGGTTTTCCTGCTGTAGCAGATGTGGTTGAGAAGCATTGCATAAACAATCTTGATGACCCTTCTTTGATACCTTCGACTGTTGAGGAGAAATTGTTGATGTATTCTGATCTTAGGATAAACGCAGGCAGGAAAGTATCTCTTGATGAGCGTTTCGATTACATAAAACAAAGATATAACCCTAGGAACATGAATAAGTTCGGTGAGTGCCTTACGTTCGCAAGGCAGATTGAGTGGGAACTGTTCGGGGAAAAGAAGAAGTGATTGAGATGGCAAAGGATTATTATGATTTATTAGGTGTGCAGAAGAGCGCAACCAGGGATGAGATAAAACGTGCGTACAAACGTCTTGCAAAGAAGTATCATCCTGATGTTAACAAGGATCTCGGGTCTGCTGAAAAGTTCAAGGAGATTAACGAGGCCGCTTCTATTCTTGGTGATGACCAGAAACGCGAGCAATATGACCAGTATGGGACTGCTGAGTTCACAGGTGGCGGACCGGGTGCTGGATTTGATTTTTCTGGTTTTAGTGGTGGCAATTTTGATTTCGGTGATATTTTTGAAAGTCTTTTTGCTGGCGGTCCTTTTGGAGATTTTAGGTCTTCCCGCAGACAGGGTACTAGACGAGGATCTGACCTTCGTTATGATGTAGAGCTTGATCTTGAAGATGCTGTGAATGGTGTTGATAAGAATGTCAGTATTCCGCGCTATGAGGTTTGTGAGAAGTGCAAGGGCAGCGGAGCTAAGTCTTTGTCTGATATACATAGCTGTTCTGAATGTGGTGGTTCAGGTACTTCCACAAGGACGCAGCGAACTCCGTTTGGTATGTTCCAGACAACTTCTACTTGCAGAACTTGTCGTGGAGAGGGTAAGGTGATAGCTGATCTTTGTTCTGAGTGTGGAGGTTCTGGCAGGGTTGAGAATGAGACTGTAATCAAGGTTGATATACCTGCAGGAGTTGAATCAGGGACAACGTTGCGGTTGTCAGGTCAGGGTGAAGCAGGAGAGAAAGGTGGACGCACTGGAGACCTTTATGTTGTGGTGCACGTCAGACCTCATAAGATATTCAAAAGAAAAGGTGATGATATTTATATTGAGATTCCAATATCTTTTGTTACTGCTGTAATTGGTGGGAAGATTGAGGTTCCTACAATAAATAGCAAGGCCAAGCTGACAATACCTTCAAGCACTCAGTCAAACACATTGTTTAAGATGGCGGGAAAAGGTGTGCCTCACATCAGAGGTTCTGGTTCTGGTGATCAGTTTGTGCGCACTGTTGTTCACACGCCTGCTAACCTTAATGCTAAACAGAAGTCTAAGCTCGAAGGTTTTGCAGATGCCATGGGTGATAAGATGGCTCCGCAGAAAGGTTTTCTTGATAAGGTGAAGGAAAAGTTCACCTAACGACAGTTCATCTATAGTTCATCTGTATATGCTATTATTATCTATGCGGTCAGAGGTATTCTTTGATCGAGGTTTACATTATTTTGTGGAGGCCAGTCTCCAAGATAGTGTTCCCACATAATCCATGTTCCTTCTTCACCTTTTACAGTGAAGTTGAATGGAGGTTTTATATCTACTAATCTTGTGTTGTCAATTATCATGTCATCGAATGTTATTGTTCTTTTGTTGTCGTCTTCCATCCTTATGATTATTTTTAAAGGGAATCCATAGTATTCCTGTAGCCATACCCTTGCAGGTCTTTTTTCAAACTGAGCATTGAATACTTTTGTGTATTGATCACCAAGCATCTCTTCTTTGACATATTGTGTGTCAGTGATTTTGTATATGTATTCAAGAGGATCAGGCATGTAGTAAGTTTCATATTCTACTTTTTCTAATTCCCTATCTAATTCAGGCTTTAAACAGAGGTCGCTGCTGCAGTGTGTGAATGCTGTTTTTGTTAGTCTGTCCATAATGACTTCATCAAAGACTTCGCCTGTATCATGCTCGCGAGGTTCTGGAAGGCCTATCTTGACATACCTTCCGAGCATTTTGATGCTGTAGGTGTCTTTGTTTGTACCTTCCATGCCTGTGTCAGTTATTTTATATTTGAATGCCTTTATTTTTGTAGCTCTTGTGAGAAGCTCATTAAATTTAGTTATGTTTGTTTTCTGTCCTCTTTTCTCTACTATATCTGGAGCAGGTTCTGTCTGATCTGTTGTATTGTCATCTTTTGTTGCGTTGCTGTCTGGATCCTGGGGAATATATGCGCACCCAGCGGCCAGCGTTATTATAAGCGCCAAAAGTGGTAGGATTATGATTATATTTTTTGTATTCATCTTAGTCTGGTGTTTTTTGTGTTTGTATAAATATATTTCTATGGTTGAGTTATGCTATGCGCGGCCTAAATTATATATAATCTCAGAACTTTTTCATATATCATGATTAGGAACTCTTTCATATTCCTTGAGAAGATAGGTCCTGTGTCTGAAAAGCGGTTATGGGATCAAGGAATTACAGAATGGGGTAGTTTCCTTGATGCGGGCCGTTTAAAAGGTATTGCAGGTGTTCGTAAGGGGTACTACGACCGGAGGTTGATTGAGGCCGGCAAGAGTCTTCATGGTTATGACTCTTCTTTCTTTGAATCTTGTCTCCCATCAAGTGAATCCTGGAGATTATGCGCAAAAATTTCACAAAATTTTTGGCATCCTAAAAATCCGCTTTCAAAAGAAATTACCCGGTCAAACTCTGCCCTTTAGAGCGGAGTAGGGCAATTTCTGCGGATTTTTATGATATGATCACTTCAGGGATGATTGTGTTTTTCTTGATATAGAGACCAGCGGTTATTATGGTGATGTTACTGTTGTTGGTTTGTATGATGGTTCAGAGACAATGACTCTTGTTAGAGATAGAGGTCTTTCCAGAAATAATTTGAAGGATATACTTTCGCGTTATAAGATGATTGTTACATTCAATGGTCTTTCGTTTGATATTCCTGTGATAAACAGATGTTTTGGTGATATTGTTCCAAAATTACCTCATCTTGATCTTAGGTTCCCTTTAGCAAAATTAGGTTTTACTGGTGGACTTAAAGTGATTGAGCAGAAGTTGGGTGTCAAAAGAAGTGATTCTACAAATGGTCTTGCAGGTGTTGATGCTGTGCGTCTTTGGCATGATTATAGGATGACTGGTAACATGGACTCTTTGAATCTTCTCGTCGAGTATAACACAGAAGATATTGTAAATTTGAAGCAGTTATCAGAGTTTGTTTTCAAAAACATGAAGAAAAAGATTTTTGGTTCTTATTTATGATTTTATGATTTTTTTGTTTTTTGACATTTTTTTAGCGTTGTTTTGTTTTTTCATCATATTTTTGTTTTTTCACTAATTATGTTTTTTTCTCGTCGATGATTTTGTTCGAAAATTATTTCATTTTTTTTATTTACTTGTTTTTTTTTGTTTTTTTGTAAACTTTTTCTAAAAAAACCGAAACCTTTTTAT
>JABMQF010000104.1 GCA_013203345.1 Candidatus Woesearchaeota archaeon | reverse complement strand
TGCTGGAAAATAACAAGACATGACGTAACAAACTCAAATTATTTTCCAACAATTGAAAAATTAAAGGCACGTCTGGAGAATTTTTGGCAAAGACATGATTTCACGCTCAATTTTATTAATTACTTATGTCCGTAACTAAGTTGTATAATATATAGAGTGATAATCGTGAATACCACACTTCTTCTTGTATCCGCACAACCAATAACAACAACCCCCTCTGCTTGTGCTACTGCTGCCACCTAGCGAGCCAATAGTAACATTTGTAGTTACACGGCTGTTGTGTCTAAACTTAAACATCCCATAAACTGCGAGCGTGGCAGCAGTTATTGCACAAGCAGGGAAGAAATGCTAAGTCAGGGAATTTGAAACTTTGATGTCAGGAAAGTTAAGAAACATAACACTAAAAATACTAAAAATTCATATAAAGAATCGATAATCAAAATACCCTTCGGGAAATTTGAAATTTAGAGAAAAAGCGTTTCTACACTATTACTTCTTGATAAGCCCCTTCGGAAAATTCAAAAATTAGAGAAAAAGCGTTTTTATATGGTTTCTGGTTGTTTCACTGACTTCTGGGAAACATTTTTATACTAAAGTGTATTTAAATGACTGTTGGGTATTAAAATGAAAGTCGAAAGGGAACATATTGCCACAGTCATCATCGCAACCGCTGCTGTACTCATAATAGTCGGTGGATTCGCGTCTTTCAGTGGACTTGCAGTACATGCTGAACCTTTAACAATCGAGATGTACAAAACAGAATTCAGACAAGGAGAACCACTGCAAGCAGTTCTGATCATATCCCCTGTCACATTTCTTTCTGATGAATCAATAGTGCTATACATAGATAATAATCCAGTCGGAGCAATCCCTCTTAAGAAATACATCGATGACAAAGAAATCGAATACGGACTTGAGATCAAGAACGCAGGCAACAACAACATAGAGCTGATAAACCTTAAGAACCCATTGAGCATCCAACTTGACGAGTTTATCCCAAGCCCTATGGCTGGAAATCACATAATAAGGGCAGAATTCTCAAGAGGAGATGCGCTTGCAGAAAAAGGATTTACAACTGTGCCCTAAGTCTTCTTAAATTTTCATTTATTTCTGATATTTCTGTAAGGAATTTTCGTGACTTGTCACGCATACGTTCTCGTCTACCTTTACTTTTAGAAGTGAATGCCTTTTGTTTACAATAACTCTCCTTTGAATGGATCATATGCCTTTTCTGCTCAAGCATACGTATGCGCGCATGTATAGACGCAGGTACAAAATATCTTATCACAAGAGACAAAAGGTAAACCAAGATGAATATCAACATGCCTGCAAGTATTGTATTAAAATCAAGCGGAATGTCATCTGAGTTTACAAGCACAATCGCAACAAAAGCTGTTACGTTTATCGAAATGCCATTCATCATGAAAAACGCCAGCCTTTCTGGTATCCAATGGAAGAAGCTAATCATAGAAAGGAATATACCATACGAAAAAACAGCTGCTATCAGTATTATCTTGATATCGCGTAAAACAAAAAGTGAAACCAAAAATCCTGAAACACTATCCTCGCCAGAGATTATGAAAAGACCTCTCAGAAGTGAAACAGATATGAATATCAATGCTATAGAGTTGCCAAAAGCAGTGTTCCAACCCAAAGCCTCATCCTTGTTACGGCCAAAGTAGAACTGCATAAGTAATAATGCTATAATCATAGGCGCCAATGTCCACAGCATATCAGGATGCTCAACAGGTGATTTCAGCAGACCGAAAACTCTTGGCATAAGATTATCTGAGAAAAAAGTGAACAAATCAAATTGTGCAGTCTGGTTCGCAGTCGTATTAATTGTTGCGTTAATAGTTGCATTAATGACATCAACCAAAAAAGTTCACCTCTTTTACTCATGAGCCTGGAGGGATTTGAACCCCCATCAACCGGTCCGAAGCCGGCCGCACTATCTGGTAAGTGCACGGCACGAAATACGCGGCATCCACCTTAATCCAGGTTATGCTACAGGCCCCTGAATGAGCAAGGGAAAAAAAAGAAGATGTATTTAAAAATGTATCCATACAAAACTGATAAAATATTACAACTTGGGTATAATACCCCGCTGCTCTGCCGCAGTTATAAATTTACAAGTTGTAATGACAGAAAATCAGAATTGACAATCAGTAATACCCTGTAGGATTTTCGCTTAATTCAATAGACCAAATGAAAAGAAAGAAAAAAAGAAAAAAATAGATTCACTTCCTTCCGAGAGTAATCTCGATTGTAGAAACCCTTACTGTTTTACCTTCCTTGTTCTCAAACTCTTCTGAGTTTATCCTGATGTCTTTTACTTCAACAGTACCATCAAGAAATCGTTTGCTTGAAACTTCTGCAACATCAACTGCACGAGAAATAAACTTACCTCTTGCCTTGACATTAACTTCATCTGCGTTCTTTGTTGTAAACTGCATGACAACGCCTGTAACGTAGTTCATGAAAGGCTTTCCACCTATGAAAATAGTGTTGTCTTCTGTCATACCGCACCCCCATAATTACTGTTCTTGCTGTGGAACTGAAATCCCTAATCAGCCTTTTTTGTATTACCTTGAAATAGCAAATATACCAAGATATAAGCACCCTTTCTATATAAATATTTCGTAATGCTCGAGGAGCAAAAACACCTTAAAAAGTTTTTAAATGAAACATGCCCGTGAAAATCACAATTTTTTATCACCTTCTAGTAATTACGGACAGAAATATTTAAATACCCGTTCTGCGGTTTAAATGCTCGCATTAGAGGTGTTAGAGATGAGTAAAAAGAGGGTGTACAATACAGATAGTCAACAGACTCCCGAAATAGCACAAAAAGGGTTGTTTTGGGTTGAAAAAAGGAATTACTGCGAGCTTGAAAAAATCAGTATAAACTACACAGAAACGTATCTGCACAATACATCAAAACCTGAAAAAATCAGACAGCACAGCATAATATTACTCGAACTTGAAAAAAAAGAAACAGGACTATATGACTGTGAACTGACAATAAAAATCGATGGTAAACATCTTGGCTACAACCCAGGAACCATGAAACAAATGGATTTAGACACAAGGGTTGGAAGAGAAATGCTCACAGACAGGGTTTCGGACGCATCAATCATGACACCTTGCAAGATGTATGATGAGGAAAAAAATAATCTTTACGAATTACTAACAGAACAAATAACACGCAGAGTAAATGTCAAGTTCGAAAATACAAAAAAGAAAAAAAAGAAAACATACAGCAGAAAAAAATCCTGCAGAAAAACATAGAAAGACTGCGGAACATGATGTAATTGATCTTAGAAAAGATAAAGACAAAAAAATAATTTCAACCAGTCAAACCACAACAAACGAATACAACTGAAATCATCAAGGGAACTCTAGCCAGTAACAGCCTTCTTGCATTGCTCCGAGCACTACATCATCCCGCCTGTCAATAAGAGCACAGGCAGATGTATCTGATGTCTTTCGCACATACCCAGTCACACAGAACGCGTGCTGTTGCCTGTTTCCAGGATAACCTTTTGCAGCAATGAAACCTTTGCAGGAATCAACATCATTCCTTGCAGCAGCAACCTCACCCATACAACCAAACACCTGTCGATCATAACCTGCCCGCCAACAAGGCTCTATATCATTCTCACTCACAGCGACATCAGTCAAACAATCAGCCTTGCCGTAATAATCAGATATCTTAACACAATCACCTATCCTTCCTCCTAAAGAATCATCAAAACCAAACTTTGCAAAACATTCAGACTCAATACCTATAGCTTTATCGCAATAATGTTTGTTGCCAGATATATCTGCATATTTCATAAAACAAGAACTATCATTAACACATGCAAAGTCTGCTGTCAAGTTACTGAAGAAATGGAAAGCGTCGTGTCTGAAAACACCATCATCCTCATCGATATCTGCCTCAACAATAATAGACGAATCTGAAAAAAATAGCTCATAAAATGCAGTATCTTCATCAACACTATCAAACTGTACAGATAATATCCCCAAGTTACTATCTACAAGTCTTGCAAGAAAATTGAATTCTGCAGGAGAGAAACGCATCCTGTAATCATCCACAAAAAGATTGCGAAGAGCATTGTAGCTATTTCTGTCCCAGGTCTCTGCAAAAGTATTAGCAAACAGCTCAAAACCAGGATTCACATCATCCCCTACAACAGAATCATCACCAACAACAGAATCATCACCAACATCTACTTCATTCTCTTCCCAAGTATCACATAGACCATCATCGTCAGAGTCAAGACAGCACGTTTCACCAATCATTGAATTAGGTGAAGGGCACACTATCTCAGGTCCACAACCTGAAAGAAAAATCATAACCATAACAATCAAAAATATCCTCAAAAATAACGCCCCCACATCAATTATTCAAAAATCAAATCATAATCAAACAATAAAAAATAAAAAATAAAAAAATATTCACTCTTCAACACGGATAGTACCCTGTACTGTAGGGCGTGCTGTAGAGAACCACAGCACATCCCCTGTCTTGTTGAAAGTGTAGCTCCAACTCTCACCAGTCTTCATAGGCTCAGGCTTGACACCTTCCTGCTTCTGACCACGCCAACCAATTATGTGCAAAAGTTTGTCGTTTACATTACGCCATTCGACTGTCGTACCCACTTTTATGAGAAGCTCATCAGGATATGCTCTAAGGTCCTTAAGAGAGATTACGCGGTAGTTTTCAGCTGAAAGCCCCTCGTTTTCATCAACCTCTTCCTCATCACCATCACCTTCCCCAGCAGCAAGCTCGCTATCAACATCATCTGTCGCACCAGTACCCTCATCATCAACCACATCAACAGAATTTTCTGCATCAGATTCAATATCATCAGGCACTTCATCAACAATCTCAGTATCAGGTTCTACAATCTCAGGCTCTACCGGCGCCACAACATCAGATTGATCAACCTCTTCAGCAGGCACAGGCGCAGGCTCTTCTGAACAGCCAGCAAGAAATAAAGACAACAAAATAATCCAAACAATACATATAGTTTTCATAGAATATGCTGAAACAAACTTGATTTAAATATTTTGCGCCTATTTAACAACATACTTATCCTCGAAATCCTGCTTGATAAAAGACTCATAAGTCGACAAAACATATTCCTTAAGCGCATCTTCAAGCTTCACAGGATTATTTACACCCACTCCAAGCTCGTTGAAACCAACTTTTGTTTCATGAAGGAACTGATTCATAAGGTAACAAACCTTGACAGCAGGATTTTGATCAGGATCATTTGGAACAGATAGGTAAACACTGCAACCCTTAGGTTTCAACCAACTTATATTAGTGGTATCTCGTACAAAATCTGAAATATCATCACCTATACTCAACATACCGTTGCGTAACACTTTGTTTTTTGCAGAAAGATCGCTGAAGTCAATACGACCCGACAAACCATATAACATACTATCTGCTATAGCACAGACTGTCTCAGGGAATGTAATCTTCTTACTAATCACATTATCAAAGTCATACCACTTAACAACTGATTTACCTTCAGAATCAGACGACAGAACACACCTTCTTCCCTGTCCTTTTTCAGGATAAGAAACAAGGTCTGCCTTATAGAATTGGAGAACTCCTATTTCAGGAGTCATAAGTACTGTAGAAGGCATAATGGTATCAATTTTTACTGCATACTGATTTTCAAAACCCTCCTCAATCATTTCTCGCAAGAGTCCTGAAACAGCATCTTGATCTGGAAAAGCATGCCTTGCAGAAAGCTTCAGATAACCTCCTGCAGTCTTCATCTTGTTATTCTTATCATCACGGACATTACTCTGTACGTATCTGCCCAATAGATATTTAGTCCCATTACCAAAATCAGCAATCAGAATACAACCTGCACGGATAGTTCTAAGTCGGGTGTTGAACACAACCCTATTACTACCCAAATTACCTATTTCATCCTCATAGTACTCATAACTAGGCTGAAACGGTGAATTGATTATATTATTGGCTTCTGACATCATTTTAACAGGTAATTCAATAAATCGTCATTGTTTAAATTTTTTCCTCATCTATCATTATATATTTGTAAAATATGATAATATTAGTATATTATTCCAATCATAACACCGTGTATCTGATGTAGCCTGACCTTTTCAGGATCCTGAATATTGTTATTATCTCCCTTCACTATGAAGAAAGTACCATATTCATCAACTCCTTTGGAAACAACCCTATGAACCACTAAATCACCTGTTATGCCTGATCTATATGATATAACATCTCCCGGGTTGACATCTTCTTCAGAATCTGGTTTAAGCTCCAATGAATTAGCTGTTTCGTCAAAAAAAGGATCCATTGAGTTTGTATCTGTAAAACGAGCCCATTTTACCCCTTCAGTGTCTATAACTACCCTATCAGAGTATACATGAATCTGCTCTTCAGATATATGATCGGAAGGAGACAGTCTTTCAGGGCTTTTCATAAAAGGGACAAATCCTACTGGCAATGGTTTTTCTGCATCATAGTAGAAGAAACCAGTGACTACACTATTCAGTAGCCAGCCTATGCTGAAAACTGCAAATATTAGCACCAGAGTCCTTATCTTGCTCAAAATCAAAACCCCCAACAGCCTCCATTTAAACCAGAAAGCATGTTGATTAATTAACTACCATGTAGTAGTCATAGTATTTAAAGGTTTTGTTTTTGATGGTGTGATTGATACGTAGGTTTGTGGAAAAAGCCGTGCACCCATAGGGCATTGATGTGTATGGGAGGTATCAAAGAATATGTTGAGATTACGTGGCAATACATCATCGGAGGAGGTGGTGGACAGAG
>JABMQF010000103.1 GCA_013203345.1 Candidatus Woesearchaeota archaeon | reverse complement strand
CTGTTTAACCACCCACACGCGCTTTTTAAACGTTAATTTATACATAATAACCACCCATAAGAGTGGTTAGACATGTAAACTAAAAACGTGATAGCACAGTTTCAAACAAACATTATCAACACCAATAAACCCCTTATTTCACCATTATGAACAGCTAAAGACCTATTTAGCTCATACTCATATGCAGTAGGTAAAAGGACTCTACAACCAGTAAGAGACTTTTTAAGTTTTCCTGATTTCCTAGGTTGTATGTGCAGCATAATAGGTGTGTTCAACAAGGAAAACGCAGCAAGTATTGTTGTAAAAGGCCTTTCCAGGATATCTCATAGAGGTAGAGAAGACTGTATAATAAACACAGGTAATAAAATATCGACATCGGAAAGTGTCGAAAACATAATTATTGATCAAAGCATTCTTGAACAAAGCAATGCTCTTGGCCATTGCAAAAACTCGTTTGCAACATCTTTGCCACAATCAATATCAGAAACAGGATGCTCATTCCTTTCTGCAGATTGCGCTATTCACAACTGGAAGGATATTTCCCACAATCTGTCACTTGATGCAAAAAGTGATTCTGACACAATCCTAAAACTGATGAAAATAAAAGATATTGAAACTGATTCAAAATTCATAAAGACCCTGGACTTATTGGATGGTATTTACGCTTTCGCATATTGGAAAGATGATGCTGTTTTCATCTGCAGAGACCTATTAGGTGTAAAGCCTATGTGGTTCACAAACAAAGAGTGCTTCGCTTTTGCTTCAGAGAAAAAAGCTCTTATCTCTATGGGATTCAATGAGGAAGATATAGAAGAACTTGATCCACGAACAATAATAAAATATGATATTAATGAAAAAACAACAAGAACAATCAAGAGGGATTTCTTCAATATACTGCCTGAACACATCTTGCCGCGCAACGAGATAATAAGACAGCTCGCAGTATTGATAAAGTCTGCAATATCAAAAAGAATTCCTGACGAGAAAATAGGAATATTATTCTCAGGAGGGATAGATTCTACAGTAATCGCAAAGATCTGTAAGGATATGAACATACCTATCACCTGCTACACAGCAGCAGTCTCTTCACATAAAATGAAACAGGCAGAGGATCTCAAGTACGCAAGAAAGGTTGCAAATGAACTCGACTTGCCATTGAAAGAAAGAATTGTCAAAATTGATGAAGTTGAAGGTATGATTAAGAAATTAGTTCCTCTTATCGAAGATTCTGATGTTGTAAAGGTTGGTGTCGGTCTGACATTCTATGCAGCATGTGAAATTGCAAAGGAAGATGGTGTTCGCGTCATGTTCTCAGGTCTAGGTAGTGAAGAGATTTTTGCAGGATACCAACGGCATGAAGAATCAAAAGACATCAATAGGGAATGCGTTTCAGGATTGATGCACATGTACAAACGGGATCTTTATCGTGATGATGTTATAATGGCAAGTTGGGGTATGCAGCTTCGGGTTCCTTTCCTTGATAAGGAATTGGTCAGTTATGCATTGAAAATACCTGCTGAAATGAAAATAGTAGAAGACAAAAAAAAGGTCATTCTAAGAGAGACTGCTAAACTGCTTGGTGTGCCAAATGAATTTGCAGAAAGGCCTAAACGCGCTGCACAATACGGATCTAACTTTGACAAGGCACTTAGTAAGGTCGCAAAAAAAGCAGGGTGCAAATTCAAATCAGAGTTAATAAATAAACTGATAGAAGAAAACAAGCCAAAACTAGGTGTCCTTTTCAGCGGGGGCAAGGATAGTTGTTTCGCACTTCAGACAATGCAAAAGAAAGGTTATCACATATCTTGTCTTATATCAATGGAAAGCAAGAATCCTGATTCATACATGTTCCATACACCAAATATCCACATGGTCGACATGCAGGCGAAAGCTATGAACATCCCATTATTAAAGCGCCTCACAGAAGGTGAAAAAGAAGAAGAACTCGAGGATCTTGAATTAGCCATAGGTGAAGCAGAACAAATATACCGTATTGAAGGTATCGTGACAGGTGCGCTTTACTCTTCCTATCAAAGAGATCGTATCGAACTTATCTGCAAAAAGCTCAATCTGAAGGTATTTTCTCCTCTGTGGCATTTCGACCAAAAAAAAGAGATGCACCAGGTTGTCAAAGAGGGTTTTAAATTCATGATGTGCAGTATAGCTGCTGACGGTCTCGATAAGACCTGGCTAGGTAAGAATATAGGATTGGCAGAGATTGATACTCTTGGAAAACTGGAAAAAAGCATAGGTTTCAATGTCGCAGGAGAGGGTGGCGAGTTCGAGACTCTTGTTCTTGATGGTCCTATATTCAACCAAAGTATTGATATAACAAAACACCACATTGTTGAAGAATCAAAAAACACTGCAAAACTTATTGTTGAAGAGGCAGTACTAACAAATAAAGAAAAGTGATTAAAGTATGAAAAAAAAACAGATGATCAGTGCTTCATTATTCTACAATTATTCTCAGTGCCCTACACGAGTATACCTCAACATGTTCCAAGACAGATCAAAAAGGCTTGTTATGAGCAATTTCATGCAAAAAAAGATGGAAGATGGTCTGTTGCATGAAAAAATGGTGATTAAGAATGAAGAATTTGTTGAAGTCCCTGAAATAAACGAGACTGAAGCTTATGCAAATACCCTTGAGCTAATGAGAAAAGGGACTGTGATGATATACCAGGGCGTTCTTATCAAAGATGATATGATTGGCAGACCCGACATTCTACTTAAAATAAAAGGTGCAAGCAATCTTGGAGATCATCATTACATGGCATGTGATATCAAAAGTGGTAAAAGACTTAAAGAAGAATACCGTCTTCAGGTAACATTCTACTCACATCTTCTTGAACTGGTGCAAAACAGACTTCCTGAAAAAGGCAGAATAATAAATTCTGCAAGAAAAAATCTTGACTTCCGTATAAAGGATGAGATTGATAGATTCTATGATGTTATGCGCAAGGTTAGAGAGATCAGCAAAGGTATTGAAGTAAAACCCTCAATAACATCAAGATGTGGTGATTGTAGATGGAAAGAAGTTTGTTTTGAGCAGGCAGAGAAAGATGGTGACATATCTCTCATATACAAGATGAACAGGAAACAGAAAGAACTGCTCAACAATAACCACATAACGACTTTGAAACACGCTGCACAAATGGATGTAGACTCTATTTCTGATATTACAGGTATCAGCAGGTCTGCTATAAGAAGGTTTGGACTGCAAGCAAGGTCTTTGCTGAATTCAAAACACATTGTTATTGATATGCCTCACCTACCTATTCATTCTACAGAGATCTTCTTTGATATCGAAGGGGAATCAGAACTGGGCATAGATTATCTTTATGGTGTGCTTTTGAGAAAAGATGGTAAGGAAGAGTACAAATCTTTCTGGGCAGATACTCCCAAAGATGAAAAGAAAATGTGGAATGAATTCTGTGATTTCATGTCTTCTGTTGGGGACTGTAGAATTTATCACTATACAGGATATGAAAAGATCTCAATCAATAGACTTAAGAAAAAATATGGTATTGACAATAAACTGGAAAAGTTGTTTAATTGTTGCACAATCGACCTTTTCCCGCAGGTCACAAATAATGTGATTCTTCCTATTTATTCATACTCTATAAAACCTATCGCAAAACTACTTGGCTTCAAATGGAGTGACAAGAATGCTGGCGGTACACAGTCAATGGTGTGGTATGAGGCGTGGCTCAATAAGAATGAACAGAGTGTGAAAGAAAAGATTTTAGAATACAATATGAATGATTGTCAGGCCACACGCGTTGTTCTTGATTGGTTAAGATCGTTGAAGTTTGATACTGTAAATAATCCTAAAGAGGGTGATGTATGCCTCTTTAGATAAACGTCTTCGCCGCTTTCTTTGGCCTATTGTGCCGTGCAGACTGCCTATGCTGTGCCTTAAGAGAACGCCTCTCTGTCCTGTAAAGGTACCTAAATCTATCTATCTTATTCTCGTTATCCATCTTGAACGGTTGCTCATCAGGCGGCTGTGTAGCCATGGCTTTCTTGAACCGTTCCTCTATTGCTGCGGTGTTCTTCTGCTTCGGCTTTTTATCGCTTTTCTTTTTCTTCTTTCCACTCATTATCAGACACCTTATTTAGCAGATTAAATAGGTCTATAAATTATTTTCGGTAGAACGCATTTATAAATAAAATAGGTAGAAAACCTTAAAATACCCTAAAACACCAGTTAAACCACTACCTGAGCCTTTTACACCACAATTCACTACAATAAAACACAACAGCCCATTCCAACTATACCAAGACCTCAATAAGCCATAATATGATGTAAAAAATCCAACAAATAAGCAACAAAACAACCAAGAAATCAACCAGCAAAGAACCAACCACGAACCCCACAAGCCACCACGAACTCAACGCACAAAGAATAACTTTGCCAAAACTCCAACATTGCCAAATCAAACATTGCCAAATCAAAGATTTGACAGGGTTTCAAGCAAAGCTCAAAACTATTTGACAGGGTTTCAAGCAAAGCTTAAAACTTCCCCAAAAGGGTAACCCAATTATTGATTCTTTTGATGAATTTTTCTTGGTATTATTGTTAGTTTTCTTAGTATTCAAATTAGATTTCTTGGTGTTAGTTTTCTTATCTCCCCTGACTTCAACACCGCAGATTCCCTGACTTAGCACTTTTTGCCTGCCTGTGCAACACCGTTACCACGCTCGCAGCACAGTGTTTGTTTATTCTGTTTCTATGAACATGTCTTGCACTTATGATTCTCAAGGCTCGCTTGGCGGTAACGGCAGCACAGACAGGATTGTTTTTGTTGCTTGTGAAATGACTGAATCTCAAAAACATTTAAATAAAACAACAGTTAATGCTTCAACAATGAAACACAAGCTAATCTGTATATTGATTATCATTATATTACTGTTTATTGCAGGTTGTGGTATGATTCCAAAAGATCCTGAAGCATTTAATGACTCATCGGATGAATCAAATGACACAATAGTAGAACCTGAAGTTACTGCAGATGATATCATAGAACAGATAGCTGTAAAAGAAAAACAAAAGCCCGTAGAAAATAACATAACAAACATCACAATCAACGTTTCTGCTGTGTCTGGAAGCTTAGACCTTCAACAGGATATTGAACTGTGCCCGCATCTCGCGCGCAGCTTTTCTTGCAACAGATATGATGTTAGACATTGCGATATTAACACTATTGTCGGAAGGGATCAATTCTGGCCAGATCTTATAAACTGCAGAACAGGCAGGCTTGATGGAGAAGATCCAGATAATAGATACTGCCTTGTACAGGAATGTCAACCACTTCACAACGACAGTATTGTAGATGCTTATGGTGGTCCAACAATCTTTGCAGAATATGAGTACCGCGAAGAAAAAGTGGGAGGCGGAATTATGACCCACTATACTCTTAAAGAATGTGGTGAAGTTTTTATGGAGTTCAAATCTAAATTTGATTGCGTAGTTTTCAAATCTAATTTTGATGGGTGGAATAGTGGATTGCAGAATTGATAATAACAAGAAAAGATGTAACTGCTCTTATTCTGGATGCCAAAAAAAGGGTCTGTGCTGTGAATGTTTATCATACCATCTAAGCAGAAGAGAATTGCCTGCGTGTTGTTTTCCAGATGATGTCGAGAAGTCTTATGATCGAAGTTTTGAAAAGTTCGCTGAAACAATAAAATGAGAGGGCATATAGATGTCAATAGAAATTTTGTGTGAAGACCTGATAGAATCTGCTCAACAAAATGATAAAGTTCTTTTTGTTGATGATGATCCAATACTCCGAAAAAGCATGACAAGAGTCATAAAGATGCACGGATATAATGTGGATAATGCAAAAGATACCTATTCTGCTTTGGAATTATGTAAAAAAAATAACTATTCTTTGATAATAACTGATTATGACATGCCAATCAATAATGGCTTAGCACTTCTAAAATCACTTAAGAAGATGAAATACCCTTGTCCTGTTTTTCTGTATTCAAGTCATTGTATGCTGTCTGAAGAGGTTGCTAAAGAGATGGGTTTTGCAGGCTATTGCAGTAAGACTGAAATCATGGATATTATGGATGTAATTAAAGGAAATTATTGAACAAAATATTTAAACGATGACAAATTCTAGAATTACATGATAAAAGCAGTTATTTTCGATATTGACAACACTCTCATCGATTTTCTTGAGATGAAGGAAAAATCATTAGGACCTGCTGTAGAGGCGATGATATCCAAAGGTCTTGATATGAGCAAAGAAGAGGCTCTTGAAAGGATATACAAACTCTACGAGAAGTATGGTATGGAATATAAGCTCATATTCCAGGAATTCCTAAAGTCTGTCGGGCAATTCAACTACCGTATTCTGACAGCAGGCATAATTGGCTATAGGAGCAAAAGGGAAGTGAAACCCTACCCTCACATGGTAGATATTCTAAAATCCCTAAAAGATTCTGGCTTAAAGCTCGCTATTGTATCTGACGCACCTAATATCAAGGCATGGATGCGTCTTTCTTATATGGAAATTGACGACCTTTTTGATGTTGTTGTCGCGTTTGATGATACTAAGATAGCCAAGCCTGCAACGCTTCCTTTTGAAAAAGCAGTTGCTGAACTTGGTGTTGTAAGAAAGGAGATATTCATGATAGGAGATATGCCTGATAAGGATGTTGCAGGAGCTAAAAAAATGGGTTTCATCTCATGCTTCGCAAGGTATGGTAATCCTAAAATAGGCAAGGAAGAGTCAGGTGCGGATTATGAAGCAGAAAAGCCTGAAGATATTCTGAAGATAATTGAAAAAATTAACAGTTGATGTGCTAATTTCTCACAAAATCGAGGTATAAACGGTAATTCATAGGAATTAAGGCATTTCAGACATTCTAATCATCTCAGTTTCAGAGCTAAACTATATTTAAATAAACTACTTACACCAGTATAAGAGGTGGTTCACGATGAAAAAAATCAATTTAAACGTTAAAGGAATGCATTGTCAAAGCTGTGAGATGCTGATTAAAGACAGTCTCGAAGAAGCTAATGGTATAAGTAGTGTGGATGTTTCAATTAAAGCGGGAAAAGTCAGTGTTGAATTTAATGATAAAAAAGTATCAGAGAGCAGAATAAAAACTATCATTACCAAAGAAGGTTTTGAGGTGGTATAATATGGTGAATAAATATTTAATCAAAATTGAATTTATTGCTAAAGGAACTACTTGTGATAGCTGTGCCAAAATAATCAAGAAACAGGCCCTGAAAGTTGATGGTGTTAAAGAAGTCAAGTTCAATTTTGCTAAAGAAAAAGGTTCTATTGTTTTTGATAGCAGTGAGACTGACTATGAATCAATATTTAGCAAGATAGAGGAAAAAGGTTATGATTGTGCTATTATTAATCCAAACGAATCATCAAAATCATATTTAGACAAACTAAAAAAGCCATTAGGATGGTTTTTTGGATTGCTCGGCATATTTATTGCAGGTTATTTTATATTAGGATTTGTCGATGGAATTGGTCTGCCTCAGATAAGCCAGAACATGAGTTATGGTCTGCTTTTTGTCGTGGGTCTTTTGACTGGCTTCCATTGCGTAAGTATGTGCGGGGGATTTGTTGTCTCCTATACTGCTAAACATGCGCAGGATGGAACAAAAAGTCACAAATCACATCTGTTGTACGGTATTGGAAAGACATTATCTTATACAATCATAGGAGCTTTTTTTGGATTGCTAGGCTCGATTATAGCATTCACTCCTTTCATGCGAGGTGTTGCAGGAATCATTGCAGGTTTGTTTCTGCTTTTATTCGGGCTCAAGATGCTTAACATATTCCCTGTGCTCAGAAGGATTCAGTTTCGCACACCTAAATTCATAAACAAGTTTGTAGGTAAAAAATCCAGCAAAAACTCCAGCCCACTTATCATTGGTTTGCTTAACGGATTGATGATTGCTTGTGGTCCTTTACAGGCAATATACATCATGGCAGCAGGCACTGGCAGTATGATAGAGGGTGCTAAACTATTATTTATTTTCGCTCTGGGAACATTGCCTGTGATGCTCGGCTTTGGCTATCTTGCAAGCTATCTTTCTGGAAAAATGACACAAAAGATACTGAAAGCTTCAGGTGTTATTGTGATAGTGCTGGGTCTGGTCATGATGAACAGAGGTCTGGCATTGACAGGCACAGGATATGATTTCAACTCAATAGTCACATCAGTTAGTGCTGCGAGCGGTATAGATGGTAAACTAACAAGTACAGCATCAAAAAACATACCGTTGATGAACAATGGATTCCAGGAGATCCGTATGGAAGTTGACAGGTATGGTTGGAGTCCTGATAAATTTGTTTTGAAAAAAGGTGTTCCTGTAAAATGGATAATAGATGGAAAAGAGATAAATGGGTGTAATAACGCTATCCAGGTTCCAGGACTCGATATTAAATTTGATATCAAAAAAGGTGAGCAGGTAATTGAGTTCACACCGACAAAAGAAGGTGTGATACCTTGGAGTTGCTGGATGGGAATGATTCCTGGCACATTTATAGTTAAAGATGATATAAATCTTGACAACCAAGAGGCTGTCGAAAAAGAATTGGAAAGCGCACCGGTTCAACCAAGCGGTTCTTGCAATGGAAGCTGTGGTAGCTCTACTTGTGGTGCTGCAAAAGGCGGTGGATGTGGTTGCGGAGGGGGTTAAAAATGAGTTACAAAAAAACACAGAACCTACTTATTTTAATATTGGGCACGATAGCTGTCTTATCAATCATAGGTTGTTCTTCAAGCTCGCCAACAGGAAAATCAGTAAGTGTTGGAGATAATGAAGATTTCATCAAGATACCTTTGTCTGATTTGTCCTCAAGCATGAAAAGATACCACTTTGACACTAATGGTGTTGGCGTCAACTACTTTGCAGTCATAGGTTCGAACGGACAGGTCAGGACAGCATTTGATGCATGTGATGTCTGCGGAGGTTCTATGGGATATAGACAAAACGGGAATGACGTCGTCTGTAACAAATGTGGACTATCATTTGATATAGATTCTATAGGCACAAAAAATAAAGGCGGCGGATGCTGGCCATCTTACTTGACCCACCGGATTGAAGGAAATTATGTATTGATCAGCAAAGATGAAATTGCTGCTGGCTCTGCCAGATTCAGATAAAAAAAAAGTTTATAACAATTATATACGCAGAACAACGTTAATTGATTGACAAACTGTCAAGTATTGACGCGGACAGGCTAAAACCAGGGGCATAGATCTCTGCATTGATAAACAAAGGAAACACAATGAAAAAAACAAACCTCTCTATAACCGGAATGCATTGCGCTAGTTGCTCTGCTACTCTTAACAAAGCATTCTCAAAGATAGATGGAATCAAATCTGCTAATGTCAACTTCTCCACATCAAAAGCATCCATAGAGTATGACGAGAAAAAGATCTCTGAGCAGCAACTGATAGGCATTGTGAAGAAGAAAGGTTTCAGCGCAAGCATAGGGAATGACCTAGACTATAAGAAACAGGCAAGGATGCAAAAGCGCGAACTCCGCAAGATAAAAAAAAGGTTCTACATCAGCCTTGTTTTCGCCATACCTGCTTTCATAATTGGTATGGTATTCATGTGGTTAGGTATCATGCTGCCTTACCAGGATTACCTACTCTGGGTATTAGCGACACCTGTCCAATTCTTTGTCGGCGCGCAGTTCTACAGAGGGGCATGGACCGCGCTGAAGAACAAAAGCGCAAACATGGACACTCTTATAGCAGTAGGCACAAGCGCAGCATACTTCTTCAGCGTCTACGCAGTGCTGTTCAATCCAGAACTCGGCCAGTATTTTGAGACATCTGCCATATTGATCACTCTTGTTGTGCTTGGCAAGTATCTTGAAGCTGTGGCCAAAGGAAAGACATCCGATGCCATCAAGAAACTCATAGGCCTATCACCAAAGATTGCGACAGTGATAAGGGAAGGAAAAGAGATGCAGATAAAGGTCGATGAGGTCGTAGAAGGAGACATACTAATAGTCAAGCCTGGAGAGAAAGTTCCAGTAGATGGCGTGATCATAGAAGGCAGTTCATCAATCGATGAAAGCATGATAACAGGAGAAAGCATGCCTGTGGAAAAAAATGAAGGGGACAACGTCGTAGGAGCAACCATAAACAAGCATGGAAGTTTCAGGTTCAAAGCCACAAAAGTCGGAGCGAATACAACATTATCACAGATAGTGCGGCTGATAGAAGACGCACAAGGAAATAAAGCACCTATACAAAGATTCGCTGATATTGTATCTGCTTACTTTGTCCCTGTTGTGATTGCATTAGCTATCCTGACGTTTTTTATGTGGTTCTTTGCTTTTGACAAAGGAGCAAGCTTCGCAGTTCTTACCGGAGTGGCGGTCCTGGTCATAGCCTGCCCCTGTTCACTAGGCCTTGCAACACCTACAGCAATAATGGTAGGGACAGGAAACGGAGCGAGGAGAGGTATACTCATCAAGGGTGGAGACGCGCTCGAGACAGCACATAAGATTAAGGTAGTCATATTCGACAAGACAGGAACAATAACAAAAGGGATGCCAGAACTCACTGACGCAATCTCAACCAATCCTACAACAAGTGACAAGATGCTGCAGATAGCAGCAAGCATAGAAAAATCATCAGAGCACCCTCTTGCAGAAGCAATCGTCAAAAATGCGAAGGAAAAAGGTCTGGCACTTAAACAAGCAAAGGACTTCAAGGCAATACCAGGCTATGGTGTTGTAGCAAAGGTCGACGGGAAACAATATTTTTTCGGCAATGCCAAGCTCATGGCAAAACAAGGTATTGACATAACACCTGTCCAAGTCAAGATGCACGAGCTTGAAGAACAGGGAAAGACAGCCATGCTGCTGGCCAAGGACGGTAAGGTGGTAGGCTTGATAGCTGTTGCAGACACAATCAAAGATACATCACTCAAAGCAGTGCGCAGGCTGCAGAAGATGAAAATTTTCGTCTATATGATAACAGGGGACAATGAACTTACAGCAAAAGCTATCGCCAAGCAGGCGGGTGTGAACCACGTGTTCGCAGATGTGCTTCCAGAAGACAAAGCCAACTATGTGAAGAAACTCCAGAAGAAAGGAAAGGTAGCCATGGTCGGTGATGGTGTAAATGATGCACCGGCATTGGCACAGGCAGACATAGGCATCGCAATGGGTTCTGGAACAGATGTAGCCATGGAAGCCGGAAACATAGTCCTCATGAGAAACGATCTGCTGGACGTCCCAAGATCAATAATGCTCAGCAGGATGACCATGTCAAAAATACGGCAAAACATGTTCTGGGCATTGTTCTACAATGTGCTGGGAATACCTCTTGCAGCAGGATTATTGTATCCATTCACAGGCTGGCTCCTGTCACCAATAATAGCAGGAGGAGCGATGGCCATGAGCAGCGTGAGTGTCGTAAGTAATTCCTTGCTGCTGAAGTACAAAAAGCTATGATACGCATGTTTTCAAAAGGCAATTTTTAAATATTCTTCCGACATTCAAGTTTGTGATATGATTTCGATGAGAAAAGCAATGTTATTGACATCATTACTTCTGTTAGTACCTTCTGTCATGGCCGACTATGGAACTATGATGGGCGGCACAGGCTGGTTTGGGGCAGGACTTATAGGATGGATATATTTTGCAGTAGGAGCTTTCGTATTTTCAGCGATCTTTTGGTTGACACATAACTGGCGGGTCAAACCCCGCAGAAAAAAATGAATTATGGCTACAAGAAAATAATTGATGCAACTTTCGATGAAGTTGTTGAAAAGACCAAAGAGTCTCTCAAGTCAGAAGGCTTTGGTGTGTTGACTGAGATAGATGTCAAGGCAACCTTAAAGAAGAAGCTTGATGTTGACTACGATAAATATGTTATTCTTGGTGCCTGCAATCCGCCGTTCGCATACAAAGCACTACAATCTGAAAAAGATATTGGTCTTATGCTGCCCTGCAACGTAATAATCTATGAGCAGGATGGCCAAGTGACTGTCTCTGCCATACTTCCGACTGTTGCAATGGGAATGATTGAAAACCCTAACCTTAAATCTATCGCAGTACAGATTGAGGAGAAATTGAAAAAAGTTATTGATAATATTTAGAGATGAAAATATGGCTAAAGAAAAATGTAATTGCGTTCCGGCAGGTCTTGCTGCAGCAATTGTTTCAGCTGCACTGATGCTGCTTTTAGGTATATTTGGCAATTTAGGTGTGTACACTGGCGCTGTTGATATGATGAAACAATGGCATATGTTCTTCTCGTTGAGCATCAGTGGAATCATTGCAGGCATGGTTGAGGCAGCCATCATTAGTTTCGTGATAGTGTACGCTTTTGTCTGGATATACAACAAGCTAGCAAAATCATAAAAATCCGTCGCGAGTGCCACACCCATACCTAAAGATAGGGGTATGACTTGACACTCGCTTTGACAGACGGATTTTTAGGATGCCAAAAATTTCATCATGAATGGCGGGATGTTAAACCCCTCTTAAAAATTTCAGGTAAAATTTTTGCGCATAATTTTTCCCTTCACAAACGGGAAATAATGTAAAACAGAAACACGAGAATAATGAATTGGCTGAAAAATTTTGGGCTTGCGATATAAGGTCTGTTGCAGTTCAGATAATCTGAAGAAAAAAGGAGCATTTACAATGTATGACAAGGAAACCCTCAAAACACAGAGACGATACGACAGGTTTTCAAGGATTTATGACACAGTGGAATACCTGTTTGAAACAAAACTGTTTAGAAGTCTCCGCAAGAAGACGTTATCCAAGCTTGAAGGGAGAGTCCTTGAAATAGGAGTAGGCACAGGGAAAAACCTCAAGTATTACGACAGGAAAGCAGAACTAACTGCAATCGACCTGAGTCCGAAAATGCTTGAAAAGGCCCAGGCCCGCGCAAAGCAACTCAAAATACATGTCAATTTACGCATCATGGACGCGCAAAAGATGGAATTCAAAGACGATTCATTTGATTATGTAATAGGCACATTTGTATTATGCTCTGTGCCTTATCCCATAAAGGCACTAAAAGAGATCAAAAGGGTCACAAGGAAGAACGGAAAGATAATCTTTTTAGAACATGTGCTGAGCAAAAATAAGCTCATAGCCTTATGGGAGCACATCCACAATCCAATCACCAGATGGCTTTTCGGTTTCAATGTGAACCGGGACACGAAGCAAAAAATAATAAAGTCCGGCCTTAAAGTAGATAATGATGAAAAACTAGCCTTTTTTGATGTGTTCAGAAGATTCACATGCTCAAAATAAAAGATTATAAAGGTGTATAAGAATGACAAAATATGAATGCCCAAAATGCGGAATGGAGTTTGATGCTCCGGGGAATTGTGAGATGTGTGATGTTAAGCTTGAGAAAACGAAAGAACAGAAAGAGGAAGATCAAATAAAATGAAAGCCAAAGACCCTATCTGTGGAATGGATGTAGATATAGATAAGTCAGAAAAGCTAGGCCTGACTGTCACATCTAAAAAGAAAAAGCATTATTTCTGCTCCAAACAATGCAAGGAGAAGTTTGAAGGAAAACCAAAAGCTCCGGAATCAAAGGTGGATAAGGTGACGTCTGCAGAGAGAATATCAATCCCTATAACCGGTATGACCTGTGTCTCCTGCGCGAAAACGATTGAGAACTCAATCAAGAAAGTCAAGGGAGTTTCAGATGCTACCATTAATTTCGCGGTAGAAAAAGCGCGTGTCGAGTTCAATCCACTCATCGCAAAAAAAGAGGATTTCGAGAAAGCTATTGAAGACGCAGGATACCATGTGCCCAAAGAGAAAGGCAAGGAGAGGGTCCTGAACCTGAAAGTCATCGGAATGGACAATCCTCATTGTGTAGGAATAGTCGGCTCTGCACTGGACAAGCTTGAAGGAATCATATCAAAAAATCTCCAAGTCACAGAAAAAGCCACAATCACATATAATCAATCCGTCATAACTTCTGAAAGAATAAAAAAGCAAATCAAAGACGTAGGGTATGAACCTATAGAAGGAGAATCAAGGGACGTGGAAAAGGAAGCGAGAGAAAAAGAGATAATGTCCTTGAAAATCAGGGTCCTGATCTCAGCAATCCTGGGCATCCCCTTGCTTTATTTTGCGATGGGTCCTCATGTCGGCCTGCCAATCCCACATTGGAATGCCCTAACAACAGCTCTGATCCAGTTCTTCCTGACAACACCAATCATACTCGTAGGATATCAGTTCTATACAAGAGGTTTTACTGCGGTGATAAAGACAGGGACTGCTAACATGGACACATTAGTGGCGATAGGCACAGGATCCGCATACATTTACAGTCTTGTGGCCACGGTTCTTATCTTTCTGGGCAATCCCGGGTTCGGAGAAGGGGACATATATTTTGAGGTCGCAGGGCTCCTGATTGTTTTCATCCTGCTCGGCAGGTATCTGGAAGCGGTGGCAAAGGGAAAGACCAGCGCGGCGATGAAGAAGCTGATGGGACTGCAGGCAAAGACTGCTATTGTGGTACGGGGCGAAAAAGAGATTGAAATTCCAATTGAAGAGGTCAATCCTGGAGATATTGTATTGGTTAAGCCTGGACAGAAGATTCCTGTCGATGGCAAAGTGACGCAGGGTCATTCCTCTGTAGATGAGAGCATGATATCTGGTGAATCAATACCTGTCGAGAAGGCAGAAGGAAGCAAGGTGGTTGGTGCCACAATCAACAAGACAGGAAGCTTTAGGTTCAAGGCTGAGAAAGTCGGTAAGGACACAGCTCTTGCACAGATAATTAAGCTGGTTGAAGATGCTCAAGGATCCAAGGCGCCGATACAACAACTGGCAGATATCATTTCCTCTTATTTTGTTCCTGTTGTTGTAAGTATAGCTATCGTTTCTTCTTTACTGTGGTTCTTATTGGGTTTTGGTTTCACGTTTGCATTGACGATTTTCGTCGCAGTATTAATCATTGCGTGTCCCTGCGCTCTTGGACTGGCCACTCCCACTGCTATCATGGTCGGGACAGGAAAGGGTGCGGAGAATGGAATACTATTCAAGAATGCTGAATCATTGCAGGTCACCCACAAGCTCGATACAATTGTTTTTGACAAGACAGGCACCTTGACAAAAGGTAAGCCTGAAGTCACTGATATCTTTTCCATCAAGGCAGGTAAAGAGGATGAGGTATTGAGGTATGGTGCAATAGCAGAGAAGAACTCGGAACACCCGCTTGGGGAAGCTATCATAAAGGGTGCGAAAAATAAGTCTATCCTCATCAAGGATCCGAAAAAATTTGATTCCATAACTGGAAAAGGAATTGTTGCGGAATTCAGCGGTAAGACAATCCTACTTGGCAACAGGAAACTGTTCATGGATAAAAAAGTGGACCTGAATCCTGTTGAACACAAGCTGCAGGAGTACGAAAATCAGGGAAAGACCGCGATGATTGTCGGTCTAAACAATGAAATCATAGGTATAATTGCTGTTGCTGATACATTGAAAGAACATTCAAGGGAAGCTGTCCAGGAGCTGCACGATCTCAACATTCAGGTGGTCATGATAACAGGGGATAATAAAAGGACAGGAGAGGCTATGGCCAAGCAGGCAGGTATTAGCAGAATTCTAGCTGAAGTCCTTCCCGAGGATAAAGCCAACGAGATCAAGAAGCTCCAAAAAGAAGGTAAGAAAGTTGCCATGGTCGGTGACGGCATCAATGATGCTCCTGCACTGACTCAGGCAGACATAGGAATAGCGATAGGTTCAGGGACAGATGTGGCTATCGAATCAGGAGATATTATTCTAATCAAGGATGACTTACGGGACGTCGTCACTGCGATGAATCTTAGCAGGAAGACCATGAAGAAAATAAAGCAAAACCTCTTCTGGGCATTCTTCTACAACGCTGTAGGTATACCTCTCGCAGCAGGTGTCTTTTATCCATGGACAGGATGGCTTCTCTCACCTATCTTCGCAGGTGGCGCCATGGCGCTTAGCAGTGTCAGCGTCGTGAGCAACTCTCTCCTGTTGAAGTACAAGAGGCTATAAATATGGCAGACAATAAGATAAGCAAGAACCCTACTCTAGTTTGTTCGCTTTCAGGTGGTCTTGACAGCCCTGTCGCAGCTTACATGATGATCAAAAGAGATTGCAATGTTGTTTTTGTACATGTGCTTAACGCGACGCAGTCGCAGATAGGTGTTCGTTCAAAGATTGATCGCATTGTAGAAAAACTTTCAAGTCTTCAGAAAGGCACAAAATTATACATAGTTCCCTTTGAAAAACTACAAAAACATATCATAATGTGCGTGCCTGCAAAATATCGAATGATAATATACAGGCGGTTCATGATGAGGATAATGAATGATGTAGCTTCAAAGGAAGGTGCGAAAGGTATAATAACAGGTGATAGTGTAGGTCAAGTAGCGTCACAAACAATGGATAATATGAATTGTATTTACAATGCTGCAAAATACCCTGTTATTTCTCCTTTACTTGGTTTCAACAAGGAAGAGATAATAAACATATCAAAAAAGATAGGCACTTATGAGTATTCTATAGAGCCACATCCCGATTGCTGTTCATTCATGATTGCAAAACATCCTGAGACAAAGTGCCGTCTAAGAGATGCTTTATCTGTTGAAAGACTTATCGAGGACTCTGAACAGTTAGTTGATGAAAGTGTCAAAGAAGCAAGGATCATTGAATTCTGATTGTTATTTTTAGTATTTTATATTTTATAGTACGTGATAAGTCAATACACCTTGCTATCTACCACACCCACTACGCTACATGCAACCACACAACCAATAAATCCACACCCTGCTTGTGCTACCCTCACCACGACCCCAACACCAACTAAGCTGCCTGCACAGCCATTGCCGCCTAGCGAGCCTAAACCACCCACAGAAAAAACATAACGCAGTTGGGCGACCACATCAAATAACACAGAGATGCGAGCGCGGTAATGGTACAGCGCAGGCAGCCAAACAAACCAAGAAATCAACCACAAACCAAGAAATCAACCACAAACCAAGAAATCAACCACAAACCAAGAAATCAACCAAACAAACCACGCACTAGATTGGTAATTGTTCTTTTCCACATCATCAAAAACAAACCCAACTAAATCATCACCCACATTTTAAAATAAAAAAAAAAATTATCACCTCTTCTTCCGCCATACTGAAAGGTAGACCTTCACACCTTGCCGTTTAAGTTCGCTGTTCCTAAGAGAGTCTATTCGTTTCTGGTATTGTTCTCTTATTATCTCATCACGATGCTTAAGATAATCTCTCTGGTGCTCCAGCTCTCTCACCTTTTTCTGCACATGTCTGATCTGTACCTTTCCTTTCTTATCTTTGGTTTTAACAAGTTCCTTCTCTGCTGATTTCTGTTTCTTGCCCAGCTTACCTATCATCTTCTCTGTGTCCTTTGCCTGGTGTTTTATCTTCCTAAGCTGAGTTCTCCTGTGTATCTCAAG
Source organism: Candidatus Woesearchaeota archaeon (assembly GCA_013203345.1). Taxonomy (GTDB): domain Archaea; phylum Nanobdellota; class Nanobdellia; order Woesearchaeales; family UBA11576; genus JABMQF01. The sequence goes on along the minus strand of JABMQF010000103.1, from coordinate 2,888 downwards.
TATGATTCTCTTCTTCTTATACTCAAGCTTCTGTTTCTGTTTTCCTATACGATGAAGCTTGGACCTCGCTTCAATCCGCCTCCTCATAACATCCTGCTTAATCTGTATTGCAGTAATTTTTAGTTCAACAATTGTCCTTCTTATGTGTCGCAGAGCAATCCTTCTATTATGGAGCCATATATCCTTTGGAAGTTTTTCTGGAGCCTTCGGTTCTTTTTCACGCTCAAGTATCCTTAGATGGAATGGCTTGGCAAGCTCTTCTTTTGTGGTTAGTATTGCCTTGGAGAATGCCTTATATCTATTTGGCGGCATATCCCAATCCACCTGACCTTTGGTGATTACACGCACTTTCCTATTGGCAGGTATATCCTTGAGTTCCTTTGGTTCGACATGTATTCCTGGAGGTGCAGCTATTACAAACCTCATGCTCGCTATAGGTATTGGGGATACAAAATCTGCCTTAATCTTGAACTTATCTCCCTGATATAATACAAGATGCTTCTTCTTGTAATACAAGAACAACAGCAATATGAAAAGCAGTAATAGTAACAAGCTGATAAACGCTATTAAATATGCAAGAGTTACAGGTCTTTCTTCTATTACTTGCTCTTTTGATACACAATCCTCTGGACAGGTCTGTGAGTTTTCAAGACCATCACAAACTCCATTGCCGCACGCACAATATATTGTCTTCTCAAGTCTATCAATTTTCTTGCCTACAAGGAAGTATAAATCATCAGGTGAACAATCTTCTATTGTTACTTCAATATTATTGCTGAATCCTATCAATGGAACATCAATACCTGAAGCCAATAATTCTTCAGCAAGGTCTAATGTCACTATCTGTCCAAGAAGCTCATAGACTAATGGATCATCATTCAACTTTGTATGTTCAACAGGCCGGGCCCAGAAGTTGACGCACTCCTCATCAAGTGTGCTCATTCCAAGTTTCTGAGCTGAGCTTACACTGACAAATCCATCATTAACTTCTCCATCGAATACTGTTTCTGTGAAACCAAGTTTTTCCATGAAGTCATATGGTTTTGTTCCTGCAATTGAATAATAGTCAATTCCATATATTGGTTCATAATCTACTCCTTGTCTCAAAACATCTCTTACCTGTGGATTCATAGGTAGCATGGTTGTAGATTCTGTATTGATAAGTTCTGAAACCCATGAATCCATGTGATCTATCATAGGTGTTCCATCTGATGGTGTTCCAAGTAAAACAACCTTTTCAACAGACTGAAGGAAGAGATATGAACCTGACTCTTGAATATTTTCTTTATATGCTTTATCAAGTCCTGCCTGTACAACATAACCTCCAAGACTGTAACCTACCATATATACACTGTCATATCTATAGGCATTAGCTTCAAGACTATCTATGAAATCTTGTGCTGTTTCATCCAAAGTCTTTGTCTCGTCGTAACTATAAGTCCATACCTGGAATGGTTGGTTGCTCAACTTGAAATCATTGATGAGTTTATCCCAAACATCATTAGAACTCCATAATCCATGAACAAGAACTACCGCTCTTCGGGTATCTGATGTAGGTGTATGATGATTATTAAATTCTGAACCTTCACAATCTTTACAATATAATGTCATTGGTACTAGTATGACGTCACCATTGTGTGCATAAGCAGCAAGGTCTATTGTTGCTGTAATAACTTTCTTTTCTTTATCCACAACACCGCCTACATACTTCCATCCACGTTGTCCATCTCTATCTACAAAAGCATATATTGCTATTCCATCTTCCTGTATGCCTGGAATCAATACATAAGGCATTGTCACATTTGCTTGTTCTACACCCTCCCCTGCATAGGAAAGATTGAGTATTGATCCAACTATCTTGATATTTTCATTTTCTGGATCCAATATTCTTGTTGTTATCTGTGACAAGGTAATATTGATGTCTACTCCTATCTCTACTTTGTATTCCCCTGTCCGAATTATTCTTTCATCTCCTGTAAGATTTACTTGTTTGAATGTGAAAGGCGCTAGATCAGAGCTATAATTATATTCATCAATCATCTTGAAAGTTTCATTATTCTCATCACCACATATAGTCCTTCGATATATTGCAGTATCTGATTCACAAGCACCTCCCGTACACTTCATAACCGTTACGTCCTCATAATTTCCGCCTGATAGTATGTTTGTTTTGAATGACTCCCCTCCTGAACATGTTGCCCTAAATGGCTGTGTCACAAGTTCGTAACCTTCAGGTATATCAACAAGATCTCTTAAGTCTTCTATTTCCAGTTCTTGTTCTTCTATGAGGAATTCTTCACTACAACTGATTACATCAACAACATCTATTTTTTCTGATACTTTTTTCTTTTCGCATTTATCACAGTCCAGAGAAGGACATGCTTCTTTTGGACAGGATTGACATAGCTCTACAAGTGGAGGTAATGCAGGACATTCTATATCAGGACATTCTGGAGTAGGACATGTTGGGCAAGTTCCTCCACCACCGCAAGAAGGACAGGCAGGGCAATCAGGAACAAGAGCTTCCTCAGGTATCTGAGGTATGAGTATTCTTGGACGATTGGAATAATACTTGGTATTGTTGTGTATAGCATTACCATAAGAAAACAAGAATATGCTGGCATTCATTGACTTGTTTATTGTGATGTTAAGTGTATAAGTAAAAGTTTCATTTATTGTAAGATTTATTGTTTTGTTGTAACCAAGATCTTTATCAAAAATTGTGACATTTGTCATATTGATTTCAGCATAGTTATGTATTGTGTTGTCTATCCTATACACTATGGTATCATTATCATCCTCTTCATACCATATATTCTTCTCAAGCACTCCGCCTATAAGAGGTATACTGAAATTAAGATCAAATCTTCTATTGATGCCCCAACCCT
>JABMQF010000102.1 GCA_013203345.1 Candidatus Woesearchaeota archaeon | reverse complement strand
GTTGTTATTCTATGCTCGCTAGGCGGCAATGGTGGCGCAGACAGGTTGTTATTATTGGTTGTACAAGTGCTGGCAGGGTTATGGAAATTGTTGTTTGTGCTGGCAGGGTTGTTACTGGCAGGGTTTGTATTGTTGTTGGAATTGTTGTTACTGACAGAACTGTTGCCAACATTAAATCTGATAATATTACATATTTCAACAAGGCTCAACGAAACCTTTAAAAACTGCGTTCCACAAGTCATTGTTAGCTTGGTGATTTAAAATGCCTGATGATACACCCACTGACACTGTTCTTAGTATGAAGCAACAGGGTCTAAGTAACGACCAGATTATAGCATCATTTCAGAGGGCAGGGTACAACACTAACCAAATACTCGATGCTATGAACCAGGCAGATATTAGATTACAAACAAATAGACCGTTTAATGGTGGTAATATGGCTGATCCGAATATGCCTGCTGGAATGCCTCCCGCATATCCAGCACCTGGAATGCCTGTTGAAGGCGAACTTCCTCTTGTTGAAGGAGGAACTGACACTGAACGTATTGAAGAGCTTGCAGAAGCAATCATTGAGGAAAAATGGACAGACCTCATGGAGAACATCAATCGCATTGTCGACTGGAAAGACAAGACAGAAACCCGGATAACACAGATGGAGACTGTTATGAAGTCAATGAAAGATGACTTTGACAAGATGCACACTTCAGTACTTGAAAAAGTAGGCGAGTATGACAAACATATAGGTGATGTGGGTACTGAAGTCAAAGCATTAGAGAAAGTCTTCCAGAAGGTGTTGCCTGGCTTCATAGAGAATGTCTCTGAGCTTTCACGGATAACAGAAGATATGAAGCAGCACTCAAAACCTCAATAAACTAACAGTTAATCTTAATTTTTATTTATGTCAGAAATGCTTGCGAAAACCACTGCAGAGTTAAACGACTGCGGAGGATTTTTATGATTTTCTAAACTTTATTAATTTCTTTTAGGGATATTGTCAACTTATAGGTAATATATTTCTTGAAACTGTTTGAATAACCTTTTTATTAGGCTCATCATTCGGTTTCTTCCAAGATTGAGTTCGATTTTTGCTGCTTGTGCTGGAGTTTTGAATCCCAGCGAAGTATGTTTTCTGATGAAGTTGTAGTATGTTGTCCAGAAATCTAAGAATCTCTCTGCTGATTGGGTGTTGTCAAAGCCTCTGAATGTTTTGTATCTTTGTTTGAGGGTGTTGTGGAATCGTTCTATTGGGTTGTTCTTGAATTGGTGTTTCCATGCTGGAAAGTGTTGGTGAATTATGCTTTTTCCAAAGACCTTTTTGATTGGCAACGGATAATCAAAGCTGTTGTCTGTATGGATTCTCCAAATTTGGTCCTGTGTTGTCTGTTTTGCATTGGCAAGAAATATTTCTGCTTCTCTCCAATTCCTTTCAGTGCTTATGTGTGTACCGACGATAAACTTAGTTACGTAGTCCATACAATCCCAAAAGTAATTGAAGTTTTTCCTCACTTTAAGAAAAACTTCATCAGCATGAACGTCTCCATCAATTTGAGGTGTTAAGGTTTGGGTGAAGCTTTTCAGCTTCTTCCCAAACTTATTTTGCCAATCAAGAATGGTTTGCCTGCTTACTTTAATTCTATGGTGTTGATCCAAATGATCAACAACATCTGCTAAAGAAACACCTTTAGCACGCAAATCAAGAGCTGCAGTGATGACCTCGGGTTTTGTTCTGAAATTCTCAAAACCTTTCCTATCCACAAAAGTCTTCCCGCAATCAGAACAAGAATATCTCTGAACAAAACCGCTCCAATTTTTACGCAAACCAAACTTAACGGCAGATTTACTCTTACAAAACTTACAAACAAACAATACCATCACCTCAGAAATAAGAAAACACAACTACTTAATAAATCAACCGATTAATTGACAATGTCCTTTTAGGCATCCCTTGCAGCAAGAAGTCGTATAGTCAATGATCCCACCATCAAAACGAAAACAAGTCCTATTGTCTTAGGGTGGAATATTACCCTACCTACATTCTGGTTAAAATCGCCTGTGTCTGTAGCAGTATCTTCAGCACCCTCTAAAGGAACAGAATCTTCTCCTGAGAAAGGCAGCATCGCACCACCATATACATTAGCAAGAGCTCCGATAAATATGACGATACTTATGACAAGAATAAACCAGTGAGGGGTCGCCCAACCAGTAGCGTATTCAGTTACTGCCTCCCACTTCGTGCCAAATGCAAGTAATAAGAACATAAAAAATATTATTGCAAGAAAAAATAGAACAAACCAAGGTGCCATGACGTTTATCACATCAACGACACCAGGAACGAAAAGGAGCATCATTGCTATGCTCAGCGCTATCAAGGAATGTAATCCTTTGTTCTCACCAAGTATCTTCGACTTCTCAAGAAGTGCGAAAATAAGGACGAACACCAGGAGTATGGGAAATATCACCTGGAAGTGCTGTGCGAGACCGATGTCCAAAAACGTTGCCATTTTTACTTACCTTTGAATCCTCCAAACAGATCCCTGAATGCTTCACCCATCTTCTTAGCACCTTCGCCAACTCCGGCTCCTTCATTAGGATCTTTTGTTATATAGTAGATTATCAGTGCGAACACACCAACCACTATCAACATCGCCTGTGTATCAGGATTATCAAGCCAGTAAAGCCAATCAGGCAGGTAAGTAAACCAACCTGCAGCCCTACCAAAAATGTAAGAGACAAGTATGAATGCTGCTATAGCAATCCATCCAGAAAGTGAAGAACCCCATTCTGCCTTACCACCAAAAAGTCCGACGATAAGCAACACCATGAGTAACGCGACAAGCACTACCGACACCTGCGGTAACGCTGCATTTATGATATTGACAACATCTGCACCCGCAGGATAATATCCCAGCACGTGCGGTATGATTACAGACAATGCCATGACAAGTGATATCACAACATTATACTGCTTAGCCCGTTCTTGATCACCAATAGGTTTAACCTTTTGCATTATTGCAAACACTACTGTAAATATCAGGATGAATGGCAGTATGACATCAGAAAGTCCCCAGCCCTGTAGCACGTATAGTGCATTGCTGAAATAACCGCCGCCGCTCCCATAAGCATATGTCATTTTTGTACCTCCTTTGAATATGATTTATTTATTCTGATTCAACTTTCTTCTTGCTTGGATCCTTTGTTATCCAGTATATAAAACCAACCATTCCTGCAATAAGTATTATACTCGCCACAACAGTGCTGTCATAGTTTGTAACCAAATAACCCCACATAGGAAAAAGCCATCCAAGTGCGTTTAGAAACACAGCAACAAGTCCTGTGAACATTATGAATATGAACAAAGTTTCCCAGCCAGGAGGAAGCGCAACTCCTGTTGCGTTCTCTTTGAGAAAACTTCCAATAAGTATGAGGAAACACACACTTAGCATAAGCAATAGAACCATGTTAGCCAGCGTCTCATTTATCACAGCAACCAATCTTGATGAGGCGACAACAAAAAATGCAGTTACAAATGCAACCATAGCATTTATGTTCTTCTTTGTAAAGTCTCCATCTTTTGTCTTCTCTACACCAAATACTTTTGATTTTTCAAGTACTGCGAATACAACTGTGAACACAAGAAGAAAAGGAAGTATCACGTCATAGATACCTAACCTTACAAAAAATTCTAACACACCTCTAAAAGTACTTACCATAGTCCCTCCTAATGAGAAATAGAGTATATAAATGTTTCGCTTTGTTTCTGACGATGAATTGTCGAATTAATACCTGAAACGTAAGATTTATAATGAAACATATACCATATAAAAAAGGGTGTTATTTCATGATTGATAAGAAGGATCTCGAAAATATAAAACAAAATATAGATGCACATGAAAATCGACGCAGTAATGTTATCCAGATATCGCGCGATGTTGTTAAATTATCAAAACGCGTGATATATGCTGCACACAGAAATGACCTAAAATCATCTGCAAGTGCTGTTGCTGAAATGAAGAAACAAATGAGTTCTTTGAAATCTACTGCAGGAAATACCAAACTAGCATTCTCCGGTTCATACAAAGTTGCTGTTCAGGAATTTGTTGAAGCAATCTGTTTCTACGAACTTATGAGGGGACGCAAAATTCCGACAAATGCAACACTCAAGTTCGATCCCGAGTTCTATCTGATGGGAATTACAGACCTGACTGGTGAACTAGTCAGGAAAGCTATAAACTCAGCAATCAAAGGTGATTATCAGACATCTGTGAAACTCAAGGAACTTGTTTCTGATCTTTATGATGAACTTCTTCTATTTGATTTCGCAGGTGGTGAACTACGCAAGAAGTTTGATTCAATCAAGTACGACCTTAAAAAACTTGATGATCTTGTGCTGAACCTAAAACTAAGCAACAAAATCTAAAGATGGAAAATACACACACTACAATATTCATAGAAAGCAGGAAAAAAGATTATGTGAAGATTCTTTGCAATCTGATCAAAGCTAAGACTGTCAACCCTCCGGGTGATGAATATCTTGCCGCAAAGATTATCAAAAAACGACTTTCTAAGATAGGTGTTAAATACAAAGTATATGAAAAAAAGAAGAAACGATCAAATGTTGTCGCAAAAATAGGAAATGAAAACGGCAGGAAGATCCTTATTGCGACTCATCTTGATGTCGTTCCTGCTGGTGAAGGTTGGGAAACAGATCCTTTCGATCCTGTGATAAAGGACGAAATAATTTATGGAAGAGGTGCATGCGACAACAAAGGACAAGCCACTTCAACACTTCTTGTTCTTGAATATCTAAAAAGTATTGAGAAAAAGCTAGTAAACCAGTACATCTTTGTTTTTGCTGCTGATGAAGAACAAGGTTCAACATTAGGTATCAGGTATCTTCTAAGAGAAAATATCATATTTCCAGACTATGCAATTATAGTAGATGTCTCTGGAGAGATGAAATACGTGACTGTAGCTGAAAAAGGTGTTCTGAATCTGAAAGTAAATTGCAAGGGAAAGCAAGCACATGGTTCCACACCTAACAAAGGTATTAGTGCCATAGCAAACATGTCTAAGTTCATATCAAAATTAGATCACCACATACTCAAACATGAATTACACAGACACTTATCACGACCAACAATAAATTTTGGTACAATAAAAGGAGGGTCTGCTCCAAACACAGTGGCTGCTTCATGCGAAGTTGTACTAAACATACGATACATACCATCTATGAACACTGAAAGCATAATCGATGAACTAAAGAAACTATCAGAGCGCTTCGGCGAGTTCAATTTCGAAAAGTTAGCACACCTCCCACCAACAGAAGTTGATGATAACAATTTTCTTGTGCAGACCATTTTAAAAGTCACAGAAAAACATAATCTCAAGACAAAACCTAAAGGCCTGAACGGCGCAACTGACACAAAAGCTTTTGTTCTTAATGATATACCTGCAGTAGGTTTTGATTTTGCCGATTCACATGTGGCTCACAACGCGAATGAGTATTGTAAACTAGATATGCTGTTTAATTTTTGTGATGTTCTTATAGATGTCTGCATGGAATTCGAAAATCAGAGATTGAATTAAAACTGATTGATATGACATTTATAGCACAATTACAACAGATTTCACCAAAAGATTAATATTCTCAGCAGTATTACCAATTGATGGAGGGGGTAACATGGTACTTTTTGGTAATGTCGATTTAAGCTGGCTTGGCCATTCTGGTTTCAAGATAAAAGATACTCTTCATAATAGGGTATTGTATGTTGATCCATTTAAGATAGGAGAGTGTGAACCTGCTGATGCCATACTTCTTACACATTCACATTACAATCACTGCTCGATTGAAGACATCAAGAATATCTCCACTCCAAAAACAGTCATTCTCGCTCCTGCAGACTGTCAGAGCAAATTCCGCGACATCGCGCTCAGGACTGCAGTTATAATGTCTCCTGGCAGGTCCATTACAATGGGCAATATAAACATAGAGGCAATACCTGCGTATAACAATGATAAAGAATTCCATCAAAAGGATAATGGTTGGTTAGGTTATGTTATTGATATAAACTCAAAACGTATTTACCATTCAGGCGATTCTGATTTCATAAAGGAGATGACTAATCTCAACAAGATTGATATTGCTCTCATGCCAGTATCTGGTAAGTTTGTCATGACTGCAAAAGAAGCTGCAGAAGCTGTCGCATCTTTTGAACCAAAATTGGCCATACCCATGCACTATGGTGAAATTATCGGAGACAAAGCTGATGCCGAGAAATTCAAAGAGCTTTCTTCTGTACCTGTTGAGATACTTGAGAAAGAATAGTCTCAATATTTTTCTATATTTTCTTTGTATTTTTGTATAGCTCGATGAATGTTTTTCTATACTCCCCAAATTCACCCTTACCAATCGCATCCCTGATTTCTTCCATCATTTTTATCAGAAAATAAACATTATGATATGATAAGTACCTTTGATATGTTTTTTCAAAACTTCGTGAAAGATGATGTAGGTATGCTCTTGTGAATGTCTTGCAGACATAGCAATCACATGCAGGATCTAACAAACCAAGGTCCTGCTTAAAACGACCTTTGTCTATTCTGATATTTCCATTACGCGTGAAAACATTATTGTGCCGCGCGTTCTGAGTTGGATAGATAGAATCAAAACAATCTATTCCCATCTCTACACTATTAAGTATGTCTTCAGGACTTCCCACACCCATAAGATACCTTGGTTTCTCGTCCGATATGTGCGGCATCTGCCACTTTATCGCATGTTTCATCTCTTCACGCGTCTCGCCGATGCAGAGCCCTCCGATAGCAACCCCATCGAAGTCAAGACCATCTATGCACTTAGCACTTTTCTCTCTAAGGTCTTTATGCAGACCACCTTGGGTTATGCCAAACAATAACTGTCTGTTTCCGTAAAAATTCTTTTTATCATGCGCGTCGTGGTATGTCTTACAACGCTCTGCCCAAAGATGTGTCCTGCGTGTCGCATCCTCTATATCGCATCTTTCAGATCTTACATGAGGAACATGATCCAGGCACATCGCCACATCACTTCCAAGTTCGCGTTCTATCTGTATGACATCCTCAGGACTAACTGATTGTATCCTTCCTGAAAAAGGGTCTGCAAACCTTACGCGCGTATCATCTATATCTTTAAAGAATGATTCAGAAAGCATCTGGAATCCACCGCTATCTGAGAATAGGCAGTTATTCCATTGCATGAACTTATGCGCTCCTCCTGCCTTTTTTATGACCTCAAGTCCTGGCCTAAGTGAGGATACATATGCATTGGAAATGATTGATCTTACACCCATATCATGAAGCTCCATGGGCGTTATTTGTTTTGTAGTAAGCTTTGTGGCTACTGGCATGAAAAACGGGGTCTTAATATTTCCATGCGATGTCCGTAAAACACCAGTTCGCGCCCCCCCTTCTGTATTTTGTATCTTAAACATGATAACCCCTGTGATTGTGAATCAGGCAGTATTTAAAAAATCATTGGGAAAAGAAGATTCAAAGCAAAAAGCACAGCAGTAATTGATTGTCTTTCCTGCATTGATACACCCGGGCGACATCAAGGAATACATGAAGATCGCATACAGAAACACATCATTGGAGGGGGGAGGGATTTGTGGCAACATATTTATATGTCTAATTTATTTCTTAGATTCATGATCGGGAAAATCATCTTAATTACAGTAATAGAAATCGTCTTGTTAGTAACATTTACAAAAATGTCTTTATTTTTTTTAGTATTTAGAGCAATCAAAGACAAAAGATTCAAACACCTTTTATCTCTAAAGGAAGGTGTAAAATTGAGTTGGGTCCCTACTATTATCACCATAGATATGGTAGTGGTTTCTATTGTAATGATTCCACCAATCGCACTTTTATTCAAAGTATTCAGTATTCAAACAGCACTAATACTTTTGCTAATTCAAATACCGATTTTTCTATATAATTGTGCATTTATCAGAAGAGTGCAACCAGCAAGAATCAATAAGATCATAATAGGGAAACGATACATAGCAAAACTTGGTACTAATATATATTTTAAGAATAAACTCCTTGATATAATGATTAATGGTCGTTTTGTAGGGCCAATCCTGATTTTATCAATATTGCTATTATTAATTTATGTTTGTTTTGATCTTATTTTATGACAAATTCGAACAAAATAAGCCTGAAAGTATCATTCTTGGCTAAAATTTATTTGCCGAAGGCTTTGATTATTATTGATTCTTTATAGGATTTTTTAGCAATTCTAACATCAACGTCGCAGATTCCCTGACTTAGCATTGCTTGCTACCTGCTAGACCATTGCCACGCTCGCAGTGCTGTGTCTCTTTATTCTGTTCACAAGGAATCAGTCTTGAACATAGGATTCTAAAGGCTCGCTAGGCGGCAACGGAATCGCAGGCAGCATATTTGTTGTTGCTGGCACTGACAAGCTTAAATCAACTAGAACTGATAATTTACTGATTTCACACCTCCTTTATATTAAACCATTCACAATTTCAATAAAGTATTTAAATAAAGCAAAAGGTCATGTTTAGCATGAACCGAACACATACTTGCGGAGAACTAACAAAAAAAAATACAGGTAATAAAGCCATATTACAGGGCTGGGTCCATAAGTGCAGAAATCATGGTGGTGTCCTGTTCATCAACCTACGTGATCGTTATGGTACCACACAGCTGGTTGTGCGTCCTGATAGCAAGTTTTTCAGCACTGCAGATAATATCAGGCGCGAGTCTGTCATACAAGCTTCTGGAAATGTAGTCGAGAGGGAGCAGAAGAATCCTAACATGCCTACTGGGGATATAGAGATTACTGTTGAGGATCTTAAAATCTTGGCCATGGCTGATGCTCTTCCTGTAGATTATGAAGATGCAAGTAACATATCAGAGGATAATCGACTCAAGTATCGTTACCTCGACTTAAGGCGTCCTGATATGCTTAATAGACTCCAGATCAGGCACAATGCTGCGCAGGCTACAAGAGAATTCCTTTCATCACAAAATTTTCTGGAAATTGAAACTCCTTTCCTTATTGTTTCTACACCCGAAGGTGCTCGTGATTATGTTGTTCCGAGCAGGGTTAATCCTGGAAAGTTCTATGCTTTGCCTCAGTCTCCTCAGATATTCAAGCAGATTCTAATGGTATCCGGTGTTGATCGTTATTTCCAACTCGCACGCTGTCTGCGTGACGAAGACCTAAGAAAAGACAGACAGCCTGAGCACACTCAAATAGATATCGAGATGAGTTTTCCTACTCTTGATGATATATTCACTACCTGCGAAGGTTTGATGAAGAATATTTTTAAGAAAACAATTGGTTATGACATGGATATTCCATTCCCAAGGATATCTCATCATAAGTCTATTGAGTTGTATGGTAATGACAAACCAGATCTCAGGTTCGATCTTACTCTATGTGATGTTAGTGATATCGCAGAGAGTTCTGACTTCAAGGTTTTCAAAGACATTGTAAGCACAGGAGGTATTGTCAAGGCAATTTGTTCCCCTGCACAATTCACTCGAAAAGAAATAGAGGAATTTGAGAAGCTTATGAAGCAGAACAAGGCAAAGGGTCTTGTTGCGATAAAAGTCAATGAAGAAGGAATGGAAGGTGGTTTGACTAAGTTCTTCAATAAAGATTTACAGCAGAAAATGCTTAAGCGGACAAAGGCAAAACCAGGATCAACACTATTCATGATTGCTGACACTCATGAAATTTCAAATGACTGCCTGGCAAGATTAAGGAATGAATTGGGAAATAAGCTTAATCTCATAAACCCTAAAGAATTCAAGTTCTGCTGGGTGACAGACTTCCCTCTATATGAATGGAATGGTGAAGAGAACAAGTGGGAAATGGGTCATAATCCTTTCTCAAAACCAAAAGACAAAGATATCGAATTTCTTGACACCGAGCCTGGTAAGGTTTTCAGTGAACAGTTCGACTTGGTATTGAATGGTTGGGAAATGTCTTCTGGAAGTATCCGTAACACAGATCCAAAACTCCAGGCAAGAGTATTACAAATTGCAGGTCATTCAATGGATGATGTAAAGAAGAAGTTCGGCTTCATGCTTGAAGCATTCAAATATGGTGTTCCACCTCACGGAGGTACAGGAATAGGTTTCGATAGACTTGTCGCATTGATCTGTGGTGATGATGATATCCGCGAAGTTATTGCGTTTCCAAAGAACAAGAATGCCCAGAATCCTATGGATGGTAGTCCAAATGATCTTTCAAAAGAACAACTTAATGAGCTGAATATCAAGCTTGACCTTAGAAAGAGTTAAATAATTAAGAATCAGTTCGTCTGCAAAAGAGGTGTTATTATGAGTCTGTTTTCAAAAAAGGTTGATACTCTTTATGTTAAAGAGTTTGACAACGCAATTACCAATATCAACAGCTTTGCGTCTAAGTTCCATGAATTGCATGTAGCTTCTCTGAAAAGCTTCCAGGATAATTTCAAAAAAGAAAAAGGGACTGCTGAGCTTGAAAAAGAGAGAGCACGTTTCGAGAAACAATTGGATATTCTCCAGAAGTTGAAGTTCAACTGTGACTTGTTGTTAGATGAGTCTGTTAAGATGTTGCGTAATGAGACTGCTCTGACTGAAAAAGATAGAGTTGATCTGCGTAATATTACGCGCCCTCGCAGCCCTACAGGCATAAAAGTCCAGACAAAGAGCAGTTAAGCCCGTATTCTGTCCAAAAAAACCGTAAATATCACTACCAATCAGTAAAGAAACTAACGAAACCTTTATAAAACCCAAACACCTACCATGATGATATGGGGGGACGTATAGATTACACAGCACTTGTTTCTGAATTCAGTAAACAGGACATTTTTGCCATCAAAAACAGGATACACAGAGGTCTTGATTTCATAGCAGTTGACGCATCACTAGAAAACATTCTTAATCCACTTTCTGAAGCATATGATGAATCATTCATGACAATGCTCTCAGAAGCAGCTTACTCCCACAACATTCCCCTTCTTCCGCTAAAGACAAAAGAATTCCATCCACTTAAAGATAGATTCAGGATTAAAGAATATCAAGACAAGGCAGATGAAATTGAGACATACATAATAACTGAAATAATCTTAGGACTTGAAGAAAAAGGACTCGGAGAGTACATACCTGCGCAAATACGCTGCGCCGAGATGATATGTCAAGCAGACATTCTTTGGCAGCGCCTAGGTGCTGATACTAATTTTCTTTCAATAACAAGACCCAACGGAGCAGAAGTCTTCCATACACATCTTAAAAAAAGACTAGAGTTAGAAAAAGCTGAAATTAACCAAACAATAATCAACCCATATCAAGCAACAACCAACAAAAAACCCCAAGAGGTCTATGAATTCACATACCATAAAAAAGACACAAATTACAGACCAAACAGAATCGGAAATACAAGATTGGATGCTAGTGGGATTGGTATGATGAGCAGCTTGGTAACAGTATGCCATCTTGAGCTAAACGACATAATCAAGGAAGACTTGAGATTGACCCGAGAATGCTCCAACAATCCAAACAGTAATTACGAGGATTACCTGTTAGCACACCCAAATAAAAAAAAGGTATCAACTAAGCCACTTTTCTTTTAAATCTTCTAAACTCTCTGTCCTGTTGTATTTTTGAATAATGTTCTACAGGATATTTTTTCCGAGATTGAAGCCGTCGCCGATGTTCTTCTCTTTTTTTCCTAAGAGCATCTATCTCAGCTCTTGCTTTGAGTACATTCCCCTCATACTCTGTAAGAACATCACCCATCGAATCAACAAAATTAGGGTACTTCGTATGAGACACAGAAACCTCTGCCTTAACAGGCTCTTCAACCATAATGGACTGTTCAAGAATATCTGCTTTGTTTTCTAGTATTTTCAGTGACTCCCGTATGTCCATCTGCAGGTGATTTATTGAATGATGGCAGTCCATGACTGACTGAACCACATCTCCCATTTCTTCAAGTGCCTTTTTCTGATGCTTTAAATTCAACCCGCTCGTCTCGCCATACTTACGTATCCATCGATTATAGAAATGGTAATGTCTCTTAACATTGTGCACAACTTCATGTTCCACACTCAACAATTTCTTCTCCTGCCTGGTGAGCTTCTGGTTCAATCGCTTATCCTCTTGCATCAGAGGCTTGGACTCTATTGCAAACAGATCTTTCTTAGCTTTATTAACAGCTTCAACTTCCACATTAAGTTGTTTAGCGGTTCTTGCGATCTTTCTGTCAGCTCCAAAGAGCCATGATAGTATTCCCATTGTGACACCTCATTTTTGTAATATGATAAATTAATATTATAATTGAAGACAATCAAGGATATTTCAGTATTTAAATCATTCGTATCCTTTCAGTACCTGATACGTTATATACGCCAAAGGTGCGCGATCATCAGTAAGCACTATTGCAGAACCATCATGTTCGAATCTTTCAAGACCTGCAGACATCTCTGCAGCGAATTGCTGAAGAACTTCTATATCAACTTCTAAAAGACTGTCACGAATATCTTCAATGTTTGTTTTGCTTTTGGTAGCAACCAGCATCGTATTTCCTTCCATGTCCATGAGATAAACACTTGGAAAAACTACAAAAAATGTATTCGCAATTGACAGCGAAAGCATGTTTGTTTTAGGATCTCTAACACCCCCTATAATGTTCATCATCACAACCCCATCATCAGTCATGCTATCATAAACTTGTGTGAAAAACTCTTTTGTAGCAACATAGAATGGTATTTCAGGCCCTCCCTGAAATAGGTCTATCTCGACAAAATCATATAATTTGTCTGTCCGCGTCAGGTATGTCTTTGCATCTTCTGCGTATATCACTAACTTAGCGCTCTCTTCAATACCAAAGTGTTCTTTTGCCATCTCAACAACAACAGGATCTATCTCTACAGCATCAATATCCAGATCAAAGAAGTGACGCAACTCATGTACTGAAGCTCCAGCACTCATGCCAAGTACAAGCACATTATCAACATCAGTGATGTATGGTGCAAGGTTAAAATATTCTCTATATGTGTGCCCCAGACTTTCAAGATCAGGCATGTATGACTGCCTCCATCGCGGACTATTGAGCATCATTGATCTCTCACCATTGTGTTCATATATTCTTATCAGATTGTAAAATGATTCTGTCTCGTCGATAAGTCCTGGCTCTGCTGCAGAGTACTGCGGAACCATTAAAAGACACAACACAAGTCCGAAGAGGAGAAATTTGGTCTTTATCATAGCGAGACCTGCAACAGATACAAAGATAAGCAGTATTATGCAAAGCGCAAATGTTTTATTTGATCCCCAGAAAGGTATGAGTAAGAATGTGGCTAAAAATGTACCAGTTATACTTCCCAAAGTTGATACTGAAAAGATTGTGCCAGCTATAGATCCCATACGATCCTTTTTTGAGAGCATCTTGATAAGATATGGTGAGACCATGCTCAATAGAGTCATAGGAACACCGTACAATACAAATGTCGAAACAACAGTGCCAGTCATAAGACCCAATTGTTGGAAAAGTGAAAACATAGGTTTATACAAAACAAACATACCAACAAGATAGACCGCTGACCAAAGTATAAGGTGATACATCACCTTTTCATCAGGATACTTATCTGCCAGTTTTCCCCCAACATAATACCCTATAGAAAGGAAAAGCAGCACAACACCTATGAGTGTTCCGGAAACATACACAGAATACCCAAAATAAGGTGCAAACAATCGGAACCCGAGAACTTCGAGTACGAGTATTACAGCCCCTGTAACAAAGCAGGTTATATAAAAGTAGATATCACTTATGTGTTTCATATATCTCCCTCTTTACTCAAAAATCTTTTTCTATCGTCGTATTTAAAGGTTTCCCATTCAGATAATTAAGTGTGCTATCACGTTTTTAGTTTACATGTCTAACCACTCTTATGGGTGGTTATTATGTATAAATTAACGTTTAAAAAGCGCGTGTGGGTGGTTAAACAGCGATTGAAGGGGAT
>JABMQF010000101.1 GCA_013203345.1 Candidatus Woesearchaeota archaeon | reverse complement strand
GATAGAGACTCTCCAACAAGGACATTATTCAAGGTAGCCTGTCTAAAACCCAGTATACTTCGTTTCGCAGGCTGTTTATTAAGAGCAAAACGTTTATAAGAAACAGGATTTTCGTTTGAAACAATTAAAAACCACAGCAGAGCTGTGAGTATGTTACACTAATAGCCCATTGCGGTTAGGTGTTTGGTGTTGATTTTCATATCTTGCTGTTTGCAGCAGGGAAAATCAACAATTCGCTGAAAAGGGTGGTTATAAATTGGCACAAGAACATAGCGATAAGCAATCCCATAAAAAAGAACATCATGAAGATGCTCATAAAGAGAATTCTCACAAAGCGCACAAAAAAGATGCGCTCAAAAAAAGTATTGGAATCATTAATCGATATGGCTGGATACTGCTATTGATACTTGTTGCTTTTGCAGCTATATGGTACAGAGCATACCCAATATATCTTCCGTCAACAGATGACTGGGCAGAGAAGACAGTCAATGATTTCTACAAGGAACAGATATCAAACCAAATAAATGCACAATACCC
The DNA here is from genome assembly GCA_013203345.1 of Candidatus Woesearchaeota archaeon. Classification (GTDB taxonomy): domain Archaea; phylum Nanobdellota; class Nanobdellia; order Woesearchaeales; family UBA11576; genus JABMQF01. The sequence goes on along the minus strand of JABMQF010000101.1, from coordinate 19,018 downwards.
TAACCTTCCAGAGCAGAACAAAGCTCAACTGATAGAAGCAGAATATTTGAAACTTAAGGAAACACAATCCGAAACAATAGATACCCAGATAGAAGAAACAAGCCAAAGGTATAAGGAAGAACTTCAGGATGATGAAGGACAGACATATCTGCTTGCGATAGATCCCTATGTATGGTATGGTTATTCGAGAAACTACCTCAATAATGGACATTACGGTGATGAGATCATAGATGGAGAATCATGGTACATGCTGAGAAACGGAAGACAAGGTAAGAAAGCAGCACTCAGTATGCTCCCATTCCTCACAGTCATTAATTATAAAGTCATGAATCTTTTCACAGAGGCATCAGTGATGGCTGCTGCTTTCTATATGCCATTAATCTTATTGACGCTCGCAGCAATAGCATCCTTCTTCGCAGGAAGAAGAATAGGTGGAAATATCGGCGGAGTCATGGCAGGACTCATAGTAGGTGTGCACTCAGCGTTACTTAATAGAACAGCAGCAGGATTCTCAGACACAGACAACCTGATAGCTTTTGGTGAACTTATAACAGTAGCATTCTTCATACTCGCATTGTCTGAAAAAAAGACAGTGATGAGGTGGGTATATACAATAGTGACAGGGTTATCTATGGCTTTCTTTGCAGCAAGCCATTATAGCTGGTGGCACATATTCGATTTCATATTCGGAGCAATGGTAATATGGATACTGTACAATGCATGGGAACATAGGGATAAGATCAAGAAACCACTTGAGATATTAAAAGCAAAGACCGTGCTGGACCCCATAAAAACACTCGCAGGATTCATGGTATCTACATGGGCATTCTACACAATAATATTTGCACCAATGATAGGTCAGAAAATATCTGTTGCGATAAAGATGATAATAATGCTGCCATTCACAGGACCGCTGGCATTCATCAATATAAAACAGGTAGGAATCTCAAAAATATGGCCTAATGTAATGACAACTGTTGCAGAACTAAATAGAATACCATTAAGCAGCATAATAGGACAACTCGGAGGCAATCTTCTTTTTGCTATGAGCATAGTAGGAATAGTATACCTTCTACTAAGAAAAGATGAAGGAAAAAGAAAACATATTGTTTTTGGTGCGTTTCTCGTGCTATGGTACATAGGAGGTTTTTACGCAAGCCAGACAAGCGTCAGGTTTGTATCACTATTAGTCCCTGCGTTCGCATTAGGAATGGCAGCATTCGCACATCTTAGCTACAACAAAATAAGCGAATGGGTGTATAAAGGAATAAAAATAGACACCACCATAACAAAAGCAGTCATAGTGATTCTGCTTATACTGGTTGTGATTGTCCCTTTGACAAGGTCTGCAGAAGCAACAGCAAAAAGCGAAGTCCCGAGCATGAATGATGCATGGTACAATGCTCTTCTTAAGATCAACGCAGACTCTGATGATGCAATAATCACAAGCTGGTGGGACTTTGGACATTGGTTTGTCGCTGTTGCACAGAGACGCGTCACATTTGACGGAGGAGATCAAAGTCAAAGGATACATTGGGTCGGAAGAGTCCTTAAAGAAGATAATGAGACACGGGCTGTTGGAATACTTAGAATGCTTAACTGCGCGCAACAAGAAGCACCTCACACACTATCAGAGATGCTTGGCGGAGGAGTATATAATGATGTCAAAGCAGTTGATATCCTATATTCTGTGTTCGCGCTTGACACTAAAGACGCTGCCAGAGAATATGTAAGAAACGGACTAAGCAAAGAGCAAGCAAAAGAAATGCTTGAGATGACACACTGCAATGACCTTATCAAACAGTACTTCATAACCAGCGAAGATATGGTCGGCAAGGCAGGCGTCTGGGCACACTTTGGAAGCTGGGACTTTACCAAGGCAGCAATGTTCAACCAGGTCAAAGGAAAAAACAGTGATGAAGGGAAAGATATACTGACCAAACAGTTCAACCTCACACAAGAGGATGCAGAAAAGATATATTACGAAATCCAGACCAATGATGGAGATCAGTGGATCAGCCCATGGCCGAGCTATGTGGCAGGACCGCGAGGGTGCTCAAGAGAAAATAACACACTGAACTGCAAACAAGCAATACAAAGCCAGGTATTCGATATAATAATAGACCTTGAAACAATGGAAGGATACATAGTTCAGAGCAAAAACAAAGTAGCGCCTAACTCAATTGTATATGTCATCAACGACACAGTCAAAGAAAAGATTCAAGACGGTGAAAAAGCAGGATTCTCAGTCATACTGATACCTTCTGGAGATACATTCAGAGCAGCACTATCCGCACCTGAGATCGCGAACAGCATGTTCACCAGGATGTTCTATCTGGAAGGTCATGGCCTCAAACACTTCAAGAGATTCGATGACAGGCAAAGCATTGTAGGAGGTGGAAGAATAATCACCTGGACAGTGGATTGGGAAGAACAGGAACCGACAACACATTATATATATGACACGAAATCAGACGAAACAACAGAATCAGACGATGAAAATGCCGCAAAAGAGCCAGAAGGAGAAGCAAACACAACAGAAAACCGAACCGGATGATGTCTTTGTTGTTATACCTGCATACAATGAGGCCAGATGGATAGGAGACGTGCTACATCATGCTAAAAAGTATTGTAAAAACATCATCGTCGTGGATGATGGCAGCCGAGACAACACAACAAAAATTGCTGCTGAAAAAGGTGTGATGGTCATAAGGAATAAATCCAACAAAGGCAAAGGAATGGCTGCAAGAAGAGGCTGTGACGAAGCTATAAGAAGAGGAGCTCAATCAATTGTTCTCATGGATGCCGACGGCCAACACCAGCCTGAAGACATACCCCGGCTTCTAAAAACACTCAAAGGAAAGGATATTGTATTCTGCTCAAGGTCACTTGACAAAAACATGCCACCCATATTAAGATTCGGAAATGCATCCATAAACAGAATAGTATCAGTTCTATGCGGAATAAAACTCCGCGATACCCAATCAGGATACAAAGCATTTACAGATAATGCATACCGCAAGATTCGATGGAAATCGAAAGGTTACTCTCTGGAGACTGAGATAATAAACAGGGCAGGTAGGAATAGATTAAACTACCGCGAAATAAAAATAAAGACAATATACAACGATCCGAAAAAAGGAACTTCTGTCAGTGATGGATTCAAAATAGTCCTTCAACTCATCTGGTGGAAAATAACAGGAGCTTGAGAAAATGAAACAAAAAGCAATCAGCGCTTTCCTAAAATTCAGAGAATGGTTCACACACAGCAAAATATTCATCAACAGGGCAACCTCTTACATCACAATAATCAATTCAGGAATGATACTTTTCCTACTACTCTCAAGACTGCAGGAATATGGTCTAAATATCCATATAAGCAAATGGTTCTTCCCTATATTCCTTGTAAGCGTAATCGTGATGATGATAGTAGGTTATCTTGATTATAAACTTGGATTCCACAGAGAAGAATCAAGAGTTGTGACAGAAAGAAATCCATATTTCAAAGAGATTATCGAAAGGCTCGATAAGATTGAGCAGAAGATCAAAAAATGAAGATACTCATGTTCTGTCCAGACTGGTTCCCATTCTCAGCAGGGCTTGCACAAAGTTGTTACAATACATGCAAGCAGATGGAAAAAGCAGGACATGAAGTCAGAGTGATTGTGGCTGAAGATACAGGACTTGACAAAAAGGACCTTGATGTTGTGGCAGTGCCATATGCTATCAGGTTGTTGGGTAGGAATCCTATTGTTTGGAACCTCTGGGAAAAGGTTCGTAAGCACGTGCAATGGTGTGATGTTGTGTGTCTTTTTTCTTATATGTATGAAATGAACTCGCGCATGGTTTGGTTAAGGAAAAAAGGCAGGTTTGACAAGCCAATTGTACATTTTTATAGGGGAAGTCTAGAATCTGATTCTCTCAAACACCTATCTCCTTTGATTAGGTTCGCAAAAATGGCTTATGACAGAACTTGCGGCAAACTAATGTTCAAGGACGTTGATAAAGTGATCTCCAATTCAGGTCCTACACTTTTGGTGATGAAGAAGATGTATGGTGTTTCGGGGAAAAAGCTTGCTTATGTCAAAAACGCACTATTTGTTGATGATTATCCTAAGTGGTCTAAAAAGAACAAAAGAATCATATTTGTAGGTCGTCTTATCGAGAATAAAGGAGTAGGATTTTTTTCACAAATAATAAAATCCATACCTTCAGACTGGAAACTTACTATTGTTGGTGACGGACCTATGGAAGAAGATGTCAAAGAACTTGCAAAAGCGCATAATAATATTGAAATGGTAGGTAAGGTCTCTCATGACAAGTGCAAGAAGATTGTCGCAGATTCTGACATCAATGTACTGCCCACATACGCTGAAGGATCTCCACGGTCTGTTATGGAAGCATCTGCTTCTGGCGTGCCTTCTATCAGCTTTGCTGTAGGTGATGTCGTGAATACAATACCTCCAGGATGCGGATATGCTATAAAGCCATATGATATCAATGATTTCTGTGCAAAGCTTGAGAAGCTCATAAAAGATAGTGAACTTCGTCAGGAGATGGGAAGGAAATCTCTTGAGTTCGCGAGGAAAGAGATGGACTGGAGCGTGGTCTATCCAAAGATAGATAAAATATTGATGAACGTTGTGAAAGATAGATGAAAAGTTCAACAAAAGAAAATATATTGGTGAAATATAATGCAGATAAATGATGTAGAATACCTAAAATGCATAGCATGCAACAGCGACGTAAAACTTGAAATGTTCAAGAAAGAAGGAAAATACTGTATTGAAGGAAAGTTGTCGTGTATAAAGTGCAGGAAGGAATATCCAGTTATCAATGGAATACCAAGGATACTACCTGACGACCTGATGACCAGTCTTGTGGTCCCGAAACATCAGGCATTCTTCAAAGAACATAATATAAAAGCTAAATTGCCGAAGAGAAAAAAGAAATCACTAAAAGAAAGAACCGCAGATACTTTCGGTTTTGAATGGCTGGAATACCCTACAATACTCAAACAGTTCGAAAAGGACTGGGCAAGATATTTCAACCCATTCATAAAAAAAGAAGACATAAAAGGTCTTGTTGTCGCTGATTTCGGATGTGGCATGGCAAAGCACGGTCACTTCATAAGCAAGTATAAGGCTAAAAAGTATATCGGACTTGACCTAAGTGAAGCAGTAGAGGCCTGCTACAGGAATACTAATAAGGAGAATTCTCTCGTCGTGCAAGCTGACATATATAACATACCACTTAAAGGTTCTAAAGTAGACCTGTTTTACTCTATTGGCGTTCTGCACCACCTTCCCGAGCCTGAGAAAGGGTTCCTTTCGATTGCCAGACTTATGAAGAAAGGATCAAAGATATTCATATGGGTATATGGACAGGACAGGAATCTCAGGGCGAGGTTTGTATACAATCCTGTCAGGCACATAACCACAAGGATGCCTCAAAGCGTCCTATACCCTCTATGCCACATACCTGCAGCAATACTGCACACAGCAAATACATCATATAAGATATGTAAGAGATTGAGACTGAAGAGGCTTGCTCAGATGCACCCTCTTAAGTATTATGCAGACTTCCCTTACAGGTTCAAGGTAAGTGATAGTTACGACGTGTTTGGAACTCCCAAGCAGCTTTATTATACTAAAAAAGATATAAAAAAATGGTTTGAACACGCAAAGATTCCTAACCACTGGCTGAAACACGACGTGGTACAAGGAATAAAAGGTTTCGGAAAAAAGTAATATGTGCGGAATAGTCGGATTCAATTTTGAAGATAAGGATCTTGTACGCTGTATGGCTGATAAAATAGCACACAGAGGTCCAGACGCTCACGGATACTATACTGATAAGGATATTTCTCTGGGTCATCGCCGTCTTTCAATAATCGATCTTTCGGATAGAGGGAAACAGCCTATGGAGAGCCACGACGGTCGGTGCGTGATTGTGTATAATGGCGAAGTGTATAATTACAAGGCAATTCGTTTAGAGCTTGAGAAGAAAGGATATACTTTTCGGAGTGGAACTGATACTGAAGTGATAGTGAACGCATACCAAGAGTATGGTGCTGACTGTGTCAAGATGTTGAATGGGATATTTGCTTTTGCTATATGGGATACTCAAACAAAAAAATTGTTTTTGGCACGAGATAGAATGGGAATCAAACCATTATATTATCATTTTTCTGATGGTAAGCTGCTTTTTGCATCTGAAATAAAGGCTCTGCTTGAGTACGACATACCTCGCGTTGTGGACACTGATGCTTTTGCGACTTTCATGAACTTCAGATTTGTCACAGGACATAAAACAATGATAGAAGGAATACATAAATTATTACCAGGGTGTACTTTGACTTTTGATGCAGGGAATAAGGATATAGAGATCAAAAAATATTGGGATGTCACTGAGAATGTCCAGAAAGGATCTGCAAATCATTTTGCTCGGAAACTGCGAAAATTGTTGTCAGAATCCGTCGAGATGCGGCTCATGAGCGATGTTCCTCTCGGGGTTTATCTCTCAGGAGGGATTGATTCTTCTGCCATTGTTGGATTGATGAAGAAAGTGACAGATAATATCAAGACATTCTCTGTTGGTTTTGGAGATGAAGTCGACAATGAGTATTCACAGGCGCAACTCGTGGCAGATCATTTTGGAACTGATCATCATCAGGTGTCAGTCACTGAGAAACATCTCAAATTACTGCCTAAGATGGTCTATCATATGGACGAGCCTATAGGGGATGCAGCAACACTTCCCACTTATGTCATATCTGAATTCGCCAAAAAGAAAGTGACTGTTGTTTTGGCAGGTGAAGGAGCGGATGAGCAGTTCGCAGGTTATGACAGGTACAAGATGATGCTCTACGGGCATAGATTATCACAATTGACTCCCTCTTTTATGAAACAAAGGTTTCTTAATGCCAAGTTTGCGAATACCAATCTTGAAAGATTAAGAGACCTGGTCTGTTCTTCTGAACTTGGCGAGAAGTACATGAAAGCCATATCACTATTTGATAAAAAAAATCTTTCAGGTCTTGGAGTTGCTGAAAATGATTATGTTAGAAAAGTTGTTGATGAAAAATTTGTCAATAACAGAATGAAGCGAATGCTCAACAAGGTCCTGTATTTTGACCAGAAGACATTACTTCCTGATGATTTTTTTATGAAAGCTGACAAGATGACCATGGCACACTCTGTAGAAGAAAGAGTGCCGTTTTTGGATCATAGAATTGTTGAATTTTCCTTTACCCTGCCTCCGCGGTATAAGATGTATGGGCTGAAGGAGAAATACATCCTGAAGAAAGCCATGAAAGGGTTATTGCCTGAAGTGATAATCAAAAGGAAGAAAAGAGGATACAATACACCTATGGATCATTGGTTGAAGGGTGAGTTGAAAGGGCAAATGGAAGAGTTGCTTGCAGAGAAGAATCATAAACTCTATGATCAGACCAAGATGTCTTCAATGCTTACATCTTTCCAGAAAAGTGGAAAAGACTACAAGAAGAACTGGTTCAAAAGCCAGCAATTGTGGAGTATGCTGATGTTTGAGATGTGGTATAAGCAATTTATTGCCGAGGCCAGGACATGACAGAAAAGAACTACACAAGGCATGCGTTAAAAGGGTTCTTAATCATATTCTTAGGCACTGTCTTTGTCAGTTTCATAGACTACTTCACAAAGTTCTTTCTTGCACGGAAGCTGACAGTGGAAGAGTTTGGATTGTTCTATGCTGTGCTGGCGTTTGTCACTTTTTTTAATATATTCAGGAAGTTAGGATTCAGCCAGGCTCTTGCAAAAATAATACCTGAATATATAGCTGAAAAAAAGTTCCAAAAACTCAAAAACACAATCTTCCAGGTAGTTAGCATTCAGACAGTCATATCTTTGTTCATGTATGGAATTGTGATACTCTGTTCAAACCTTGTCGCCAAATATTATTTCAAAACATCAGACGCGGCCATCGTTCTTGTACTGCTCGCAATAGCCTTTTTGATTCGAACATATCAGCTTCCCCTGACTAATATCTATATAGGTTTCCAAAAATTCAATGTGGTTACATATATGAGAGCGTTGAGGAGCATTTTTCTTCTTCTCGCAATACTAATATTAATAAAATATGGAGTTGTCGCCCCTGCATTAGCTTACCTAATTGCACCTCTGCTTCTAGGTATTTTTCATTATCATTGGTATAAAAAATATGTTGCAAAAACACTCAGAAGATTCCACATCAATATATTCGATAAAAGGTCTGCGAAATATCTCTTCGCTTACAGCGTCCCGTCACTGATGGCATCAATAGGAACTGCAGTTATGCAAAACATAGATGTTCTTTTGCTCACTTATTTTATAGGTTTGAAAAGCGTTGCAGAATACAATATAATTGCACCTCTTGCATTGATGCTTGGTTATGCCTCAAGCGCTTTAATCGAGGTTATGGTCCCAGTCATATCAGAGCTTAATGCCAAACGTGATAAAGTAAAAATCAGCGCAGGAATAAATTATGTCTTCTCATTTTTGATGAGCATGACTATTCCGCTCATTATCGTAATGGCCCTGAAAGCAGATTATATACTTGATGTTCTTTTCGCAAGAAAATACCAAGGAATAAGTATCGAATTAATCATACTGCTTATTGCGTTACTCTTTAAGATAATTTTTGATCTGTCTTGCTCAATACTTGTCGCGTTAGGACGTCCCAAAGTAACCACTAAACTCACCTTGTCGATGTTGTTGCTGAATGTTATCCTCAATTCAATATTCATTCCACAATATGGATTGCTTGCAGCTGTTGGGACAACTATGGTCTGTTTTGCCATATTTGGTATTATCTCATTCGGCCTCCTGAACCGTCTTCTACCTCTGTACAAGACATCATTGAATCTTCTGAAGCTCATACTTCCTGCAGCAATGTTCTATACCATATTCAGCTTTGCAGATAACCAGATATTCTCAATAATATTATACGGCGGTATTTCATCAGTGATATATTTAGGTATGATTTTTGTGTTGAAAATACTGAGAATAAAAGACATTAAAACAATAATAAATAGGTTTATAAATAAGTGATATTCTTCTTTATATGAGTAATTAAAATGCCTGACCCAATGGATATGAAAGAAGCAGAGAAGTTGCTTAAGACAGTGAAATTTGTATTTGACCGTCTAAAAATACCTTTCTGGTTAAGATGTGGAACACTGCTTGCAGCAGTCAGAGATGGAAAATTCATCCCATGGGATGATGACATAGATCTAGGAGCTGATACGAAATACTTCAAGACAGTGGCCATGAAAAAGAAAGTCACAAGACGTCTTGAGAAAAAAGGTTACAGAACTCTTTTCACAGATTATAATAAAAAGATCATCATCAGAAGAAATTACCGCGCAATCATGAACATATGCATGTTTGACCTGACCAAAAAAGATAATGTGCATCTTAAGAACTATGACTATGATCCACTCAACGGACTCGGAAGATTCCTCTATCAGTTGTTGATAATTTTTGACACTGAATATTATGGAAGATTCTCTAATAAAAAAGGTATGTTTAAATTTAATATGCTCCGATTTTCGAACATAATTCCCCGGGTGATAAAAAAAGGTATCGTCAAAGGAATAATCTTACTCATGAAGAAAACAAAAGCCTGCCAAAAATCATATATATATTCTACGCAACCAAAATACGTGAAAAACCTGGACAAAATCAAGTTCTACGGCGATGAACACTTAATACCTAATAATGTTGAGGAATACCTGACGCACGTATATGGCAAAGACTGGAGAACACCAAATAGAAACTTTGAATACACGTCAACACCTGAGAACGATTAAATTTGCACCACTCATAATATTCCTTCAAGAATAATTCTCAGAGTTTCTTCTGTCAGTGTCCTCGGATTATTCTTTACCCTTTGAGGATTGAAACCGTTTTTGATTATTATTTCAATACCCTTCCGGTCTACTCCTAACTTTGATAATCTTGTTTCCAGACCTATATTATTCATCAAAGTGATAAACATATCCCTTGCCTCGTAAGATACTTTCACACCTAATAAATTGTAGAGATCATCCATTATTTTTCTGACAAAGTCTGGACCTCTCATATCATTCAGGTTGGTATCATCTACCTGCCCGTTGAACACAATAAAGTAAGGCAAAGTCAAAGCGACAGCATGGCCATGAGAGACGCCAAAGTATGAAGTAATAGGATAAGAAACAGCATGCGCAGCAGTAGTCTTAGATATGTTTATTGCCTTTCCAGCCAAGTTAGCCCCTTTTAACATGGCTTCTCTCGATATCCTATCAGGCATATTTACAGCTTTAAAAATATTATTTCTTATCATATCTATGGCTTGCCTACTACACTCTCGAGATTCTTCTGTTGAATTCACCGACCATAAAGACTCGATGGCCTGGCAGAGGGCATCCATTCCAGTACATGCAGTTATATGAGGCGGGAGCTGTTCAGTAAAAATCGGATCAAGTATCACATAATCAGGCAACATGAATTCATGGGCCAAAGAATATTTCACCTTCCCTTTATAGACGACAGAAAAATGAGTAGATTCGCTGCCTGTGCCTGCTGTTGTAGGAATTGCAACAAGAGGTAATCCCTCCTGCTTAATTTTATCATTGCCTGTCACGTATTGTTCCACATCCCCTTCCTGTGCCGAAAGGATATTGACAGCTTTAGAAACATCTATGACACTCCCCCCACCTACTGCCACTACCAGATCGCACTCTTCTTTATTCATCAATGAAATTCCCTTCTTAATATCCTCAATCTTCGGGTTTATCTCAAAATCGTGAAAATGAACATAAGAATATTTCTTCAAAATAGGATCCAACAGCTGTCGGGCACCACACGATAAGTAAGATGCCTTTCCAGTAACAAGAAATATTTTCTTTGGAGAAAGCTCTTTTAGTGTTTGTTCGAGATTTCTATAAGATCCATAACCAGAATAGATGTTTTGAGTCATCTTAATCCTTCTCTAAAAACGCCATAAATGCCTCTTTATTCTCTATAGGAGTTGTTGTAGGCCTTCCAAGATCCTTTCTTGCGCCTTTATTTACTTTTATTATTAGCATCGAAGGCCCTTCTGCCACTTTCATCAAATCCAGTGCAGACATCAGCTGCTCTTTTGTCTCGACGGTCTTTGCGGAAACGTATCCGCAGGCAACAGCTACCTGTTCAAAATTTATTGTGTCTGATATTGTTGGCTGACCTCCAGTAGAATCATAGCTCTGATTATCAAAGACTATATGATAGAAGTTCTTTGGCTTATAATGGCCTGTTGTCGCCAATGCCCCCATCTGCATTATTACCGCACCATCACCGTCAAAGACAAACACTTTTTTATCTGGTTTTTGCAAAGCGATTCCCAATGCTATCGATGCACAGCAACCCATGCTGCCTACGGTGTAAAAGTCTCTTGGAGTATCTCCTTTCGCAACCCTGTACTCAAACAACTCCCTTGATGCCTTGCCTGTCGTGGACACTATCGCTTCTGAGCCGTCCAGACAATCTATAATAGCCTTGATAGCATCTTCACGTGACATCTCATAGCTTGTCTTGCATTCTTTCCTTGCTTCATACTTCTCCATTGTTCCTTTCTTTATGATTATCGCTGCCGGCGCATGATTATCTAATGCTGTCTTCTTCATCTCTGCTATGACTGAAGCTGCCTCGTCGATGTCTTCAGGTAGTATTCTATAAGGTATCTCCAGAGTCTCCAAAATAGGAAGGGTCACGCGGCCCATCTTCTTATGCTGTGGCTCATCACTCTTTCCAGGCTCACCCCTCCAACCTATCAAAAGGAGAAGAGGTATTGAGTAAACTTCCGGGTCTGCCAACGAGGTTATAGGATTCACAATCTTTCCCTCACCTGCATTCTGCATGTAAGCCACCCCTAGCTTGCCACTGGCTAGGTGGAATCCTGCTGCTGCAGCAATTGCCTCACATTCATTACAAGCGATGATGTTAGTTAGTCCCTCGCCGTGCATATCGTTAAGAAAGCTCATCCAGGACTTAAAAGTTGAATCAGGCACTCCTGTGAAAAAAGTTATATCATTTTTCCTGAATATATTCCAAAGATCTTCGCAGTTCATTCATTTCCCTCCTGGAATCAAAGTCAAAATCTCTTTTATAGGCATACAAAACTCATCTGCTTCTTTTGCCCTACCATGGAGAAGTATTGACTCTGCTGTTTTTTTCATTGCAGGATATGCGCTTCTTATTAGCTGATTGGCATAAATGACGATGCTTATACCTGCTTCCTGAAGTTCGTCCTCTGTAATGCTGCAATATGCTGTTGGTACAACGACCAGGGGAACTTTTTGCTCAAACTTTGAGTATAACCTGCAGAACTCCAAAATCTCTGTAGGTTCTTTCTCTTTGCTGTGGATCATTATGCCATCTGCGCCCGCCTCAATATATGCTTTTGCTCTTTTGATAGCGTCTTCCATACCTGCCTTAAGTATCAGGCTTTCAATCCTGGCGATAATCATAAAATCATCTGTCACCTGAGCCTTTTTCCCTTCAGATATCTTATAAGCAAAGTTCTCTATAGCGTCCTGATTCTGTTTAACATCAGTCCCGAACAAAGAATTCTTTTTTAGGCCTATCTTATCTTCTATGATTATTGCTGAAATCCCCAGTCTTTCAAGCGTCTTGACAGTGAAAACAAAATGTTCTGTGATTCCTCCTGTGTCTCCGTCTACAATAACCGGTTTTGTCGTTGCTTCAAGCAGTTGATGCAGAGTGTCCATCCTTTCCACGAGTTCGATGTCAGGCTTTCCTTTAGCAGTTGAATCTGTAAGACTGCTCACCCACATTCCATCAAACTCCTTTGGTAAATTGTCTTTCAGCACTCTTGTATTCTCAACAAGTAGACCTGTAAGCCCGTTATGAGCTTCCATAAACCTGACAATCTCTTTGACTTCAAGAAGTCGTCGCAGCTTCTTCATTCTAATTTCAGGAGTGATTCCCAGTTCGCGCAACATCTTATGGAGATTTGTTGAAGATATACCTTCAGTATATCCTATCTCTATCAACTTCCCACCCCATTCATTGAGGGTCGCGATAACTCTTGCTCGAGTCTCTCTTTGGATACCAGTTTTCCAATCATCACCGTGGACTACAAAATCAGGTCTTATTTTTATTAAATTAGGAACATAATCCAGGGTATCTTGCGGTACTACTTCTGTGACCCCTCTTAAGTTCTCTATTATTACCTTTCTTTGATCATAAGTAAGGGCAGGAAGACGTTTATAGCTTGCTATCGCTTTGTCTGTCAATAATCCTACTATTACGTCACCGTGCTGCTTTGCATGGTGGATGATATTTATGTGTCCATGGTGGATCAAATCTGCGCTCATCCCTACATACACTTTTTTCATTTTTTGTCTCCTCCATATCTCTTGAATATTTTTTTGATAATGTTTTCAGTTGAGAGTTTCTCATAAAATTCAGGCTGCACTACCTCTCCGTTGATTTTGTCTATATATTCCTTTCCTGGTGCTTTTTTCCAGTTGGAACCATAAACTAAGATTATCTTTACCTTTCCAAATTCGCGGTGAATTCTTTTGAGATTCTCAGTCGGATTTAAGTTGTCCTGTTTAATGACCATATCAACGCATCTAAGTGAAGAGACTATTGCCATCCGTTCCTTCAAAGATGCTATGGGTGCCTCTTTGTATGCTTTGATGGCAGAATCAGTAACCACCCCGCAGATATGGAAATCACCTAATTCATTCGCCTTTTGTAATATCCTCAGATGGCCATAGTGGAATAAATCAGCAGTTACTGAGGAATAAACAACTGTCTTGACCTTCTGCTTCTCTACATCTACCACATCACCCATCCTAAAGCCAGAATTCTTAGGTATGGTAACACATAACTGACCATTCGACTTGTTTTGCCATACTACTTTCTTCATACACTCACCAAATTCTTACTAGTATCACTAGTAGGTTTATAAATCTTTAGTTTGAAGAGATTATTGCAAAAGTAGGCTATAATCATATTTGAGTATATAAACTAAAGAAGAATTATCACATAAATTAAATTAAAAGATGTCGCCAAAACCAGAAAAACGATATGTTTATAAAACCAAAAAAAGTCAGCGTGTTGGGGGTAATCAAGGTAGGGACGGCTTGAAAAAGTAATCTCCTGCTGTTTATATCCCCTACAGAACCAATAGATAATATGTTAATGATTCAACGGTGAAAACATTGAAAATCACAATAATCAACCCTGCAACATGCTCAACATTAAACATGGGTATGCGTGGATTGAGTAGTGTCCTTAAATCAAAAGGACATAATGTTAAATCTATATTTCTGAATACCAAAACTGGAAATGTCAACAAAAGAATCCGCACACAATTATTGGAAATATGCAATGATTCAGACATCATCTGCATCTCCCTTATGACAAAGGACTTCAAACGGTCAGTCGGCCTGACTAATTTTCTCAAAAAACACTTTAAAAACAAACCAGTTGCATGGGGAGGCATACACCCCACACTGTGCCCAGAAGAATCAATAAAGTATGCAGACATAGTGTGCAGAGGAGATGGTGAAGAGTTTCTTGTAGAACTGGTTGACAGGTTGGAGAAAGGAAATGACATCACATCTACTGCTGGCGGCTGGTTCAGGAAAGGCAGCAAAGTGATAAAGAATGAAGTCAGATCAATATCTCAAAATCTTGACGAATACCCTATTCCAGACTACGACCACAAAGATAAATGGCTTGTGGAAGATGGCGACCTTATACCTATGACTCACGAACACCAGAAGGAGGAGTTCAAAAACAAATTCCTCATGCTCAAAGACGGAAAACCATCCTACTGTTATGTTACTCAAGCATCCAGAGGATGCCCGCACAGGTGCTCGTACTGTTCAAATGCAATGTTCCTTGAAATATTCAAAGGAAAAGGAAAAGTTTTAAGGAGAAAAAGTGTTGATTATGTGATAAAAGAGATCAACCAGGTCAGGAAGATGTTTCCTTCCATCAATGCAGTCAACTTCTATGACGACACTTTTTTCTCAACAACCGATGAAGAGATCGTCAAATTCGCAAAGGCATACAAGAAAGAAGTCGGAATCCCTTTCTTCTGCCTCGCAAGCCCATTGACATTGAGCGAGAGCAAGATCAAAGCATTGGTCAGCGCAGGGATGGGACACATACAGCTGGGAATACAATCAGGTTCAGAAAGGATAAATAAGGAAATCTACAAACGCCATGTCCCGAACAAACTCACCCTTGAGAAGATAAGACTGCTGAATAAATATAAAGACAAGATAACACCATCCTATGATTTCATCGTCGATAACCCTTATGAGACTAGCAACGACCTTCTTGAGACCATACGTTTCATCTATCAAGTCCCGAAGCCATACAGGGTACAGCTTTTCTCGCTGGTCTTCTATCCCCACACAGGACTATATGATATGGCCCTGAAGGATGGTATACTTGACAAAAAAATGAGCGGGTACGAGAAATCCCTCTCCAAACTGGCAAACAAGGGAACTATGAATTTCTACGCGTTCGCAATACTATACAGCCCATTCATACCCAAATTAATCTATAAATTTTTCACGTTTAAACCAATATTTGTGGTGTTGAACTCAAGACCATTCAACATTGTTTTTGAATATGTATCCAGAGCCGCAGTATACCTGAACAGCAAATTGATGATAAGCAAAAATGTTGTAAACAGATAACAGATATGCTAATGCCCAGAGAGTGTAGAAAAATGCAGCGCAAAAAAAAGAATTTCCTGTTGATAACTTTGGATAATGTACGTTATGATTTCTTTGCGCATCCAGATAATAAATGGATCAAGACTCCTAATTTCCGCGAGTTTGCAAAGGAATCATATAGGTTTTCCAATCATTACGATCAAATTCCATTCACCCCACCCGCACATTTCTCACTTCTTTATGGTGTTGATCTCATACAGGACAGCAAGGTCAAATGGACCAGCAAATATTTTTTAGGTCAATCAATTCCCAGATTTTTCAGGAAGAAAGGTTATAAAACAGGTGCCATAGTGAGTGCCCTCGGTCTAAGGAGGGATATGAGCCCTTATGTGCAAGGAGAATTCGATGTCTATGACGATTTCTTTGAGATGAATATCAAGAAAAGCAAAGCAAAGGAATTCCTGATCAAATCAAGCAAGAGTAAATATAAGAAATTCAAATATCTTCTTATGTATTTTCTCAAGAAGAACCACTATAAGGATATATTTCCAGCACTGCCTGTCCAGACAGGGGAAGTTACTGTAAATAAAGGGATTCAATTCATAGATTCTCAGAAGGATCAACCCTGGTTCCTCTGGATGCATATATTTGACGCACATGTAGCAAGTCCGCTTGAAAAATACATGAAAGAGAAATACAACAAGAGCTATGTCAATACTCATGGCCACTTTGCCCCAGAAGAATACATGTTCATGTACGACAAAGATGATGAAGAAAAACGCAACTATGTTGTGAAACACATAACACAAGATGCTGCTAAGTTTGACAAGATCAACAAATATTCTGGTTGCGTCACGTATGTTGATCACCTGTTCGGAAAAATAGTATCATATCTGAAAGAAAATGATCTCTATGACAATACAGTAATCATCGCCATGGCAGACCATGGAACACCTCTTGGAAAATATGGTCATCCTACAAAGGGGACCAATGTCCTGGACTTCACTGTCAAGGTGCCATTTTTCATGAAACTAAACGGCAAAACAAAGACCCTGAAACCCATCACACACCATGGCGACGTGCTCGATATCATAAAGCAAGTATATACACATGGAGATATAGATGAGAAGGATCTGCATCAGAAAAAAAGCATATTTTTTGAGTCAGCACAAGGATTCGCCAAGAAAGGTGACAAGAAGATGTATGGAATGAGGGGACCTAATTTTAAATTCCTTCTTGAACTGACCAAAGGAGACAAAGGGATAGACAAATATGACTATCATTATTTTGACATGGATAAGGACCCCTATGAGGACTCAAACATATTTCCTGCTCTTTCTGAACAAAGAAAAAAGAAACTTATTGATACACTCAAGAAAAGATTCAATAACCTCGACAGTCACAGGGATCTGATACAGGATTTCAAGGATTCTGCGAATGATGAAAAGATCAGGAAGAGGCTTGAGGCACTCGGGTATATGTAGATTTCTGCATTATTGATAGTATGTAATAATTCAGTATAGGCAGTCATATGATCCTCTTTCGAGCAAGAGCAGCAACAAATACGTTGCCTGCACCCCCATTGCCGCCTAGCGAGCCTTCAGAATCAACATACACGACATATTCCTGAGAGACAGAATGAAGCAACACAGCAGTGCGAGCGCAGCAATGGTTTTGAGCGAAGCTTGAAACCCTGTCAAATCTTTGATTCGACAATGGTTTTGAGCAAAGCTTGAAACCCTGTCAAATCTTTGATTCGGCAATGGTCCAGCGCAGGCAACTAGGCAGCGCAGGGTCAGGAAAGAAAAAAATCCTGTTCAGTGATGCAAAAACGCCATGTTTTCAGGCTCACACTCTTGTAATTTCTCTATAAGGAATAGATATTCCAATAGCCCCTTCGGGAACATGAAGTTTAGTCAAAAACATTCTTTCCAAAGGCAGCTCGGCATGCCCTCATTGACAAAGCAGGGAGGCGCCGATGAACTTACACACGGACTACCAAAAGATTTATATATCTGATGTATTATTAATAATACATATGTATGAAAAAATTAAAATAACTGAGAATACATTACAAGTATTGGCTCTGTTCACGAACGCTTTCAGTAGAGAATATTATGTTAGAGAAGTTGAAAAATTATTAAAAATAAGTCCAAGAACTTCACAACTCATTCTTGAAGATTTAGAAGATAAGGGAATTATAGAATCAAAGACTAGAGGTAAAATTAAGACATTTAAACTAAATCCCAGCGAGTTTACAAAAAGATATCTTGTTTTTGTAGAGCAATATAAGGCTATTGCATTTTTAGAAAAGAAACTTTTAATTAAAGAAATTATAGAAAAAATAACTCCCCATATTAAAGGAATTGGAATTATCTTTGGAAGTTATGTTAAAATGTTGGAGAAAGAGGGTTCTGATTTAGATATTTTTGTTGCTGGAGATTATAATAAAGAGGGGATAAAAAAAGTTTCAAAAAATTTAGGTATTGAAATAAGTGTTAAGTGTTATCCTATTAAAACATTTGAGAAAAATTTGGCGAAAGATATTCTTCTGAAAGAAGTTTTAAAAAATCATATAGTTTTTGTTAATATAGAACAATTTATACAGGTGGTTTTCAAAAATGGATAAAATAAAATGGTGTGCAGAAAAAAAAGGAGGATTACGTTTAGTTGAACCAAATTCAGATCTCGCAAATGCTTATATCAAGAAGGCGGAAGAAGCTCTTGAATCAATGCGAGTGAATGTTATTAAGGACTGGAAAATTTCAACCGCATATTACACGATATACTTTTCGCTTTACGCTGTTTTAATGAAATTAGGTGTAAAGTGTGAGATTCATTCTTGCACCATTGAATTTGCAAAAAGATTTCTTAAAGATTACTTTGAGGCAAATGAATTAGACTTTACAGAAGACTCTTTGAAAGCAAGAGTTGATTCTCAGTATTACATTGACAGGACTGTTCCAGATGAACAATATAATAAGATGACTAAGAAATCTCCTGAATTTCTGGTTAAGTGCAAATCTGTTCTTATCAAATTAAACGAGAAGAAAGTTAATGAAATAAGAGATAAATTTCAAAAGGCGGCAAGTAATAGGAGATAAATGAATGGACACAAAACAAATATTGAATAAAATTCTGCTTTTATTCTTTCTTCTTGGATAGTTCTTATTGATATTTCTTGCAAAAGAGACGTAAGTAATAAGTTAGCTCGCCAAGAGCTGTAGTTGCTGGAATAGGTTGATTCCTCGTAATTTCCAGGTATGGAGTACTGAGACTACAATATCTATCCATCTTTTGCCTTTTGTGTTT
>JABMQF010000008.1 GCA_013203345.1 Candidatus Woesearchaeota archaeon | reverse complement strand
ATAGCGAATGAATGCGATAAAAGACAGCAATGTCCTTGCATGTTCCCCCCTGACTTAAGAAGTCTTCTATCTGCCCCGCAACGTATTCTGCTTCTTCAAGATCGTCTTCATTATTACAATATATCGGCATATCGCCTTGTATGTTTTTTGTCCAGAGCACTTTTTCTTTTCTTTCCCTATTGTTTTTTATAATATTGTTTGCTGATGACAATATTGCCTGTGTGGAGCGATAGTTTTCTTCAAGTTTTATTGTCTTTACCTTTGGGAAATCCTTTTCAAAATTCATAATATTTGAAATATTTGCTCCCCGCCAGCCAAAGATTGACTGGTCAGGATCCCCAACAACAGCAATGTTCTTTTTCCCCACTGTTAACAGTTCCAAAAATATATACTGCGCATGATTCGTGTCCTGGTACTCATCTACAAGTACGTGCTGAAATTTGTTCCGGTACTTTTCAAGCACGTCAGGATATTTCTTAAAAAGAAATATTGTGTGAGAAATAAGATCTCCAAAATCCAGAGCGCCTATTTCTCGCAGCCGTTCATTGTATTTTTTATAAATTTTGGCCATGAGCTGCTGATAAAAATTATCAGCCATATCAAGATACTCTTTTGGGCCAATACAATCGTCTTTTGCTCTGCTTATTTTTCCGCAAACAATTCCTGACTTGTACTTCTTTTCGTCTAAATTCAAATTCTTTACGCACTCTTTAATTAATGCCATCTGATCCGTTTCATCATAAATAATAAAATTTTTAAAGCTCCCAAGTAATTTCGATTCAGCTTTTAAGATCCTGAGACATATTCCGTGAAACGTGCCTAACCAAAAACTGCCATATGAAACCCCTGGCACTAGAGATATAATTCTATTTTTCATTTCCCCAGCAGCTTTATTTGTGAATGTTAAGGCGAGAATATTATACGGTTTAATGCCGCTTTCCACTAGATATGCTACGCGGTGCGTCAAAACCCTTGTTTTACCGCTTCCAGCTCCTGCAACTATCAAAAGAGGACCGTCTTTGTATGTAACAGCTTCTCTTTGAGAAAGATTTAATAATTTAAAAATTTCCTGCGTCATTTTCTCCTCTCTCCATAAATAACCAGCTCTCTGTGTTAGCCCTACCTGTCTAGTCCGTTAACAATTTTCTCTGCTGCTACTCGCAATGTCTTTTTATCTTGACTTTCTTGTTTCAGCTGAGATTTGAATAAATCCATATCAATCAACTCCTCAACGTTTTCTCTAACTAATTGATGTAAAACTTTTGGATCAAGAGCATCAACTTCCCATGAAGAGTTTCCATGTTTTTGTATATACCAACCTGCGCGTGGATCTGTTATCTTTGCTGGATTTGGAGGCGGGCTAAATTTTTCTATCTGCTCTTTTGTTAAACCTATATGCCTAACCTCTGGATAAACTCCAAATTCTTCTAATCGCTCTCTTACATCTCTAATCATATCAAGGCCTGAAGGATCGTGGTCCCCAAGATATAAAACACAAGTTTGTTTTTCTTCATCTTCATATCTTCTTAATCTTTCGTAAGCATCGTGCATTGCTGTGCAAGAACTATATCCTCTATTAACCATCAATTTAATATGATAATGAGAGGTAATTCTTTTTAGCACCCCGCTTAAAGCATCTTTCTCAACCCATAACTCAATATAAACTTTTTGTTCTTTCTGTCTATCCAGTCTGTATTGTGTAATTGTATCATTTATAGCGCCTTCAATACCAGCAACCCAATATGGCAAAAACGGTATTCTAATTCTGTCTTCAATAGCATCCCAATCAACAACGCCTGACATGCGACCATTCACAAGCAAAGTGCTTAATTTTGCATACTCAGCTTGGACATTTGGAATAATATCTCTTGATACAAGCTGATAATATAATTGTCTTAAAGTAAGTCTATATCCCTGCTGTGCGTAGTCCTCAATTATTTCATTCACTGTTTCTAGCTTTGCCGTATTGGCTTTGCTTAAATGAAGCTCATCTCTAAACGCTGCTTGTGCCATTACCTAGCTCCTCTTTTTTCAGGACATATATAAGGCAAGCCTAATAACTCAAAAACCTCTTCTTCTTTATAACAATACAACCTCTCCTTCCCTCGCCACAAATAACCCTCTTTTTGTATCAGTCCTGCTTTCCTTGTTTCATATCCCATAATCCGTTCACTAAATTCCTTGGGCCCTGTTCTGATTAAAAATATATTACCCCAATTCCCTGGTCGACACCAAAAAACATCTATCTTCTCGCCCATAAATCTAATCTGGGAATACTTTGCAGGGAACCTGCCCTTGATGTAACTTTGACGGTCCATAATAGTTTTTAATCCAAATAAATTCTCAGGGATAGCACATATCTCTATATCGTTGGGTTCGGGGTTTCCCCTACGGGTAGAACCAGCAACCTCAATTTTTATACAATATGGTTGAATCTGTTGTATAAAATCCCATGCTATTTTCTTGGCTGTTTCCAGTTTCAATTCATCCCCTCTTGTTTTATGTATTTATTTTAGATTGATAGTCATATTCAAAGCGAGGTCTTTTCTTCAATGCTTTTCTGATCTTTGCCTGAAACTTCTCCTGGGCTTCCCAGCTCAGATCTATAGTCTCTGGCAATTTCTTCGTAGTTTTTGTTGATTT
>JABMQF010000007.1 GCA_013203345.1 Candidatus Woesearchaeota archaeon | reverse complement strand
TGGAGAAATATGCAGATATCTACAATTGATAGCATATAAAGGAATACAATGGATACGTAAACACATCCAGAAACCCAAAGACTACATAAATGTGCTAAAAAAGCACGTATTTGTCAAAAACGCAAAAGTCTAGTTAACGCAACATTTATAAACAGAACTGTCTTAAACTCAAATATTATTCATGCTTAAAGAGGTGCATATACGTGATGGAACCAAAAGATATAATCAGCTTGATCGTTGGTCTTCTAATATTCGCTTTAGGAATTTTGCCTATTCTATCCTGGTTCAGTATTGGACCTGAATGGTTTGATATATGGCAATTCTTGCCTGCTGCAATCATATCTTGGGTTGTTGCAGCCGCAGCGCTCTATCTTGTGATTGATTCTGTAATTGAAATAACAAACTCTGCTTCAATCGGTGTGATCTCTCTTGTGATTGCGCTTATCTGCCTTACTGCAGGTGTGCTTCCGGTTCTTGCAAGCTTTAACATCGGCCCATCATTCTTCGCTCTCAGTTTCTTTGGAGGTGCAGCGCAGATGATATTCAACATAGTGCTGGTGATAGAGGGTTTGTTCCTTATGATTGCTATGGTCGCTATGGAGATGTAGTATGGCTCTTCAGCTAAATCCTGTAAGGCTTTACAGCGGTAGGCTTTGTCTGAATCATGGTCTTCTTGTAGATATTCTCAGGATGACCAACAAATTCTGGAAAGCTTATCAGGAACTTCTTGAGCTTAACAGGAAGAAAAAAAGTGACTATGATGAACTCCATGATATTATGGAGAAGATGGAAAAGGTTCCGCGAAAAAAAGTTAAAATAACCGAACCAAGGATAATAAAAATCAGGGACCGTGTTGTGAATGATTTTGATTCAGCATTCCTAGACTTGAAAGTCATGACAAGAAGCCTTTCACGAATAATAGAGGATGATGAGACATTTCTTTTCAGGACAGTTCAACAACTCGCACACATATATGATAATTTCAGGAAACTGAAAAACCCTGCTGTGCCTGAAAATTTTAATAGATTCTGTCTGGAGACTCAGCACAATATATACTCGCTTCTTAAACATCTTGAGCACCTGCAGCACCATGCATGGGTTG
Source organism: Candidatus Woesearchaeota archaeon (assembly GCA_013203345.1). Lineage (GTDB taxonomy): Archaea > Nanobdellota > Nanobdellia > Woesearchaeales > UBA11576 > JABMQF01. The sequence goes on along the minus strand of JABMQF010000007.1, from coordinate 7,249 downwards.
TCTCAAAAGCCCACGCAAGGGACAAGATAGTGGTTTCAGAGCTAGTCATTTCTTCTAATTACCGTCAAAAAAATAAGATAAGACGCGAGACTATTGAATTGGATCATCTGCGTAACAAGATAACACCTCTTAGTGCACACATGGAGACTCTTAAATGGGTCAAGAACGAAGAAGATGTAAAAGAATTGCATGCAGAGGTTACAGAGCTTCTCGAGCTTTATCATGAAGAAGTTGAAGATTTGAGCAGTATGCTGCACGAGGCAGATGTCCTAATCCGCAGGTCAGAATACATGATAAAAGCCATAGAAGAAGAGGCGCACAATCTCAACCTAGAAAAAATAGTTACCAGGGCCAACAAGTTTTCGATAAAACTGCGCAAACTACTTCGTAAAATAGAGAATCAGGCAAGGCGCGAGGCATCAGACATCAGTATTCTTGTCAATAAGCTTCCCACACCCAAAGCACTGTATCTTAAGCGTGAAGAGATAGAAAAACTGGCTGAGAAAAAGAAAGAAGTTAGGGAGAAAAAAGAAAAGCGTAAAACAGCCAGGAAGAAAGCTGAGAAAAAGGAAAAAAAGAAGCCTGCCAAAAAGAAACCTACTGAAAAAAGAAAGAAATAAGCTCCACGATAATCACATTCTGTTACAACTATGTACCTATTTTTCTCGTCGGGAAAATACCGAATCACACCAACCAAGACACATAACACTACAAAACATTTATATACTCCGCTTCTAACAGAATTTCTATAAAGAGGTGCCATTATGAGGGTTGTTCTAAAAGAAAAGCCAAAAAAACCTGTAATAATAGAGGGTTTTCCAGGCTTCGGTCTGGTCGGTACAATATCGACAGAGTATCTTATCAATGAACTTAAAGCAAAACCTATAGGTTCTATCCACGCAAAAGACCTTCCACCAATGGTCGCGATACATGAAGGCAAAAAAGTACAACCCATAGGCATCTATTACGACGAAAAGAACAACATAGTAATCGTCCACGTCATGACCAATGTAAAAGGAATAGAGTGGAAAATCGGAGAGCTCGTACTAGAGATGGCCAAAGAACTTGACGCAAAAGACATAATATCTATTGAAGGCGTCGGCACACCAGTTCCAAGCACTAAACCAAACGCTTACTATTATTCCAACAATGACGCAAGTAAGAAGAAATTCGAGAAAGCAGGTGTTAAGCCTTTGAAAGAAGGTATAATCCTCGGCGTTACAGCAACAATAATTCTACAAGGCGAAGAAAGACCTTTGTCAAGCATATTTGTTGAAACGCATTCAAGCCTTCCCGACTCTAAAGCCGCAGCAAAATCAATTGAGGTTCTGGACAAATATCTTAACCTAAATATTGCTTATGAGCCACTGATGAAGCAGGCTGAAAAGTTTGAGGATAAGATCCGCAATCTCATGGAACAAAGCTCAGTAGCCACAGAAGAACAGAAGAAGAAAACCCTGAGCTATGTGGGATAAAGGGTTTCAGCCCCTCTAAGCAAAGATATCTACCTTTCTAGATACCATAATTCCCCTCCCAAAAGCTTTTTTACCACTTTTTAGTGACGAAAGAAGCGAAAGCTTTAAATACTACCCCTAATTCTATTACCACTATAATATAGTACAAATTATGGAGGTGTCACAAAATGGCAAATATCGAAAATACATATGAAAACAGGCCTTACAGCCCTACAAACCCAAGAAAAGATAGACCATCAGGCATTAATTGCATTGTCAAAGGACATAGTCTCATTAATGGGAATGAAATCACGATGATGGTTCCTATAGAATTTTCATACAATCCAGAGCATCAGGCGTGCACCAGGAAACTGGAAGCAAAAGGATTCTACAACAACTAAACACAGGTGAAGAATATGAATGAAAATTATGAAGGTAAAACACAGACAAAGCCAGACTTCAGTTGGAGTATAGGCACAAGGACATGTGAACAATATCTTAACGAGCTCGGTATCGGTATGGATAATTCTGATCATAGTGGATGGACAGCAAACATGAAAAGCGCTGAAGACATTCTTGAATCTAGCGGTTACCAGATACTCGATATTAGGTGAAAACATGAATATTCAAAAACAAATCAAAAACATGCTTACCAACAAGAAGCTTAAGTCAGCCTTCCGCGCTGTCAAAGCTGACATGGATGAGCTGGACTGCAACCAGGATTCACTAAAAAATTCTGTCAATGATTGGGTCATCTTCCTGGATAGGGAGAACCGTCAGCTGAAGATGCGTGTAAAACATCTTGAGAACAGGCTTTCAACAACAGAATCAATTGCAGAAGAAAGAAAGCTAAAGATATTGAGGGAAATATGATGCTTGAAAATATTCTGAAACCAGCTAAAAAGCTAGCAACAATATTAGCAGCAGCGACTGCATTATCAGGCTGTTATATGTCTGCTTCAATGCCTGCAGTAGTTCCTGTAAGAACAACTCGAACACAGCCACAAGTTGTTTACCAACAGGAAAATGTTGCATACCATCCAGGTAGAGTTGAGGTAGTGCATGAATTAACACCCGTAGGTGTGCAAGTATACCACATGACTGCACCAACCAGATGTCTCGGGTTCGCAACAAGTGCTGCAGCATCCCAACGCAATGGTCAGGCAAGAAGAGAAAACAGACAAGAACATCCTGCCGACACAGTTTACGATTGCAGAAGAGGTTGGTAAATTTTACCAAACATTCTTAACCTCTCACTTTTTTCCATTATACGGTGTTGATGATGTATATAAAAAACAAAGAGCTTGATGAAATCTGTGATACAAGAGATGATGCTAATAATCAGCCATCTCTCGAAGATGATCTTCGTGATCCTTTCGTTGTTGTGACAGACCCAACCATGGTAAACAGATATGCTGTTTTATTGAACAAGGACCCCACATGCAAAAACTATTCTCCTGACGAGGACTGCTGAAATTCTGGCACAATCATCAATATTATCCACTCACAATCCTAAACAATAATTAAGAGTTTGCCAATAATTCTTATCCTCACTTTCTTTATTATTTTTTGGAAATCATCCCAGAAAAAATAGAAAAATCCATTCTGTCGGAAACACACCAGAACAAAAAACCAAACAATACCGACACAGATAATACAGAACTCAGACAATATTCGACATAATACTTGTAAAATATAATCCCTACACTTGACAAGCATAACACAGTACAACCGTCAAAAAGATGTATTGACACAAAAACAGAACAACAGACTCAATACCAAAAAATAGACAAAAACAATTAAGAAAAAACAAAAAATTTATGCTACTTTGTCGTCTAGTGTTACTGAAGGCACTTTGACATACATACCATTACGATCCCTAAGACCCCAGTTATTCTGACAATGCATTCCGCCAACAACTCCGACTACAGCTATATGTGGCACATAATTATCACCACCAGAAGTGTTAACTAATTCAGGAACAAGCTGATGAAATCGTACCAGTTCTTTGCTAATGCTTAGATCTACAGGCACACCAGACTCAGGAAGAGTACCAGTCACAACATAATTGTCCAAAACTCGCGATCTGCTTTTTTGTTTTCTGGAAGAAACAGGATTAGAAAACATAAGATCATATAGCCCATCTCCCGAATGATATACATGCACTGGAGCAGCCTCATCCACATCAAAACCTTTTGATTCCATTAATCTCTTTACCTGATTAACATCTACCCCATTAATCTCTCCAAGTAAAGCTATCTCCTTATAAAATTCTTTCACATCTGCATAATTAAATATATCTTCTTGTGCTTTAACACTATCTTCTCCCATCATTTCTCAACACCCTCGTAATATTTTACTAGTTCAGAGGTCGCCCTCCAAACTTATAACATTATCAAAAACAACGTTTTAAGAACGTATAATACTAGTTCTGAAGAACCATTTAAAAAGATTTCGTATTCCCTAACCATCAATACAAGTCCCAGGCACTCTTATATCCTACAGCAATCTCACCAGTCTTCATCACACCGTACACACTTATCCTCTGTTGATGCGCCCTTCCCTCTATACACATAGAAGGCAACATCTGGATTCCCAGAGCAATCTTTGTTCCACATATATCACCACGGGCAGTATATGTACGTAAAGCATAATTATCCCCTGACCCTATATCAAGACCATTCTCCTCAAGCTCATCGAGCACAGACACAAGACTACGCCCCTTAAGGCCTTCTAATACCAAACTAGCACATCCTGACAAATCATGTATAGAAATCTCCTCCTGCGTAGGAGTTTCATCCCATACATCCATATCATCATACATCTCTTGGGCAACTGCCATAATACCACCATGTAGTTTAACGCAAACATTTCTTAAAAACCTTTTCAGCACATTATTTGCATTATCAAGAACAGGAACAATCAAAGCCCGACCTTTGTAAAGATGCCAGATTAGCTTGACAAAAAAGATTTAGAACTAAACTACCATTTTCCCGAAGGGGTTATTTGTTATCGATTCCTTAATTGGTCAAATCTAAAGCAGACTTCGTGGTTTACAATGACTAACTTAGTGGTCTAATTGCCTGCCTGCGCATGAACCAATGCCGCGCTCGCACTGCTGTGTTCATTAATGTGTTCGCCCAACTGCGTTAGGTTTTTGCTGTTAAGGATTTAGGCTCGCTAGGCGGCATAGGTTGCACAGACAGCGTAATTGTTGTTACAAACAGCACATGTTATGTTGATTACAGGATTGGCGCAGACAGACATATTTTACCCAATCACCCACCAACAAAACTCTCTGTCGTGATAATCCCCTACACCCCCTCCAATACCCCCCGACTCGCACGACTTTGTCACATCTTGATCCAGGAACCCGGGGTATACAACCAAGACCCCCCAAACTCGATTTGAGAAATCTGTCGGAATTATCCCTTACTTTTTCCCGTCATCTCCTAATCATCCAAAGTATTCGGAATGATTCCCGAAAACATCATTTTTCAAAAATACGTTTATTCGGCACTTTACCGAATAAAGATACAACTCAAAACAGACCAATCTGCAAAGAAAAAAATAGAAAAAACACACCATTCAACAACAACCCAGACATCATGTTTTCAAAGAACATCCCCCACAGCGAACGCAATGAATTCTGTTAAAAAGATTTAAGCAACAACTAAATCTTTCATGTGAGTTTGACAACGTCAACTACGCAACAATTTTGACAACGTCAACTACGCAAAACTTTAAAAACCCGAATTGATTGTATATCCGTAATGGAAAAGAAGTACATTGTGAAGGACAAAGAAGGCCATAAATTCGAATTACTCGAAACAGGACGCATCTGGCATAATCTTTACACAAGACAAAGTAAAAAAGACATCTCTCGTGTAGTCAAGATTACAGACCAAAAAGATGGGGCAAATGTCAAGAAGAGATTCACAGGATTCACAGTCCATGATCTTAAAGACAAGAGCACAATATCCAGCAAAAAAAGAAAACAACAATTCAATATCGGCCCTACCCTATTGACAGACCTACACTGAGGTTAGTGACTGAATTCGATGATGAAGTGCCCAAAACACATGCTTATAGAGTAAAGTTCAACAACAATTCTGTGCTTGACATCTATGATTACCATCATAAAAGAAAACATATATTGTTCACACTAAAAGAGCCAAATGATGCCTTGTTTCAGGATCTTACAGTAACAGTCAGAAAATCAAAGAAACCAAAAAAAGGCATTTTCATAGTTACAGGTGCCATCAGTAAATCAGGTCAGGAGTTTGGCTCCAGATATAGAAAACTAGACCATCGAGTCCTAAATCCAAATTACAGGCTTCGCATGACACATATAGAAAGGGCAGGTAATGAATTAGTCAAAAAGAGGATAGGTATGACCGTTCCCATTCTTAAGCTGCAAGACAAACATAAGGGTGAAAAACCACCAACAGAGATAAGGGAAGTAGCATAAATCAGATTGACACAGATCCCTAACCAAGAAACATTTATATACACCATAAACCCGTATGAGCACAATGAAACGGAAATATGAAGTCACGCTCAAGGACAAAAGCAAGCTATACATACTGGCAGAAAAAGTTTCAGGCAAGAATTGCCTTTTTATATTTCTTGGAGGAAAAAAACACTACATCTGCGGGATAGATAAAAAATTTGACGAAAACTTCACAATTAGTGACTTAAAAAAAGGAGAAAAAATCTATTACCGTGGTGAAGAAATCAATGACCTGAGCAAGACAATGCGGCAAATTTATATCAACAAAAACAAAAATATAATACCGGTCAACAGGTTCCCTGACGAATATATTGCCCAGCGTAAATTCTATGTTGAAACCAATGATAAAAACCTGCACCAAATCATAATGATGAAAAGAGGTCGTAATCACATCGATATATACCTTCTTGACGAGCATGACAAGCTGAAGAAAAGAAAAATAATATCCGCAGAAACATCTCAAGGACCCATCAGCTATGAAGCAGATTTCGAGTTCAAGAAGATGCCTTTCAATACAGGTGATGTGCTAATATACAGAAAAGGCACTGCATGGTTAGGCAGTAAACACAAGCTCCAGGAGATAACTGATGTGACTGAAGTCCCAAGGTTTGACGAAGTTGAGTACAGCCTAAAAAAGTTAAAGGAAGCCGCATGATTCTGAGGAATACACCATGAAAAAGCCAGATCGTACAAATCTTATCATTCTCGGAGCCGCATTCCTTATTGTAGGTCTTCTTGTTGAGTTCATAACAGTTAGAGTAATATCCACATCCTGGAATGTTTTCTATAAGACAACAATCATAATGGTATTGATTGTCGCGGGATACAGCTTTGCAGAAGCTGTTCTCGCCCGCACAGCGCAGAGATCGATAAAAGCATTACAGAGGCCTTTCATCAACGCAACAGGTATTTTTGCAGGTCCTATACTATTCTACATTCTGCTATACAGCATCATTTTCGTCCTATATCTAATAGTATTCACATACGGAATGGACTTTGGAAGAATTTCTGCAAACTTGATTCCCATATCATAAAAATCCACAGAAATTGCCCTGCTAGCAATTTCTTTTAAAAGCGGATTTTTAGGATGCCAAAAATTTCGCCATGAAGGGCAGGTTTTTAGACCCCGCACACAAATTTTGTGAAATTTTTGCGCATAACGCACTTAAACTCTTTTATCAAAAACAAAACAAATTACGGCATCTTCTCGACGATGAAAAGGTTTTTACCAAAAATTTATATAACATAATCCCGTAATACATCCTGGGTAAATCAGCACGTG
>JABMQF010000006.1 GCA_013203345.1 Candidatus Woesearchaeota archaeon | reverse complement strand
CGGCTTCTGTTGCAATTTCACCAGTTTTTCCTTTTTCCTTTTCTTTCTTTTCTTCAACCAAATTTTTCACCAAAAAAAGTCACTACAAAAAAGCAGCCTTAAACTATTTTTACGCCAAGTTATTCTTAATAAGCTTTTGGATTGCTTAGGCATTGTTTAAAAACCTAATACACCAACTCCGTTTTAACCTTTTCTGGCACCTGTGTGCAAAAACTCGTTTCTACATTCAATTCATAATATGCTGATATCAGGCAGCACAGGTTATGGCAAAGGACTTTGCATAGGATTTCATTTACATTTGCAAGGTGGTTCTTTGTCATTAAACCAGAGCCAAATTTTTGTTTAATCATGTGAAAGGTTGTTTCTACATTGCTTCGCTTATGATATTTTTCTCCAAAAGCCTGTGGATGCTTTTTGCTGAAATCATACATCTTTCTCCAAACTAAAAGGCCTTCTGCCCTGCCAGTCATGTTTGACTTGAAAGGAATGTATGCTTTTGCTCCAATATCTTCACTTATTTTATAATTGGCACGAGAGCAATAAGCTTTGTCACCTGTCACTTCCTTAACTTGAAAGTTGAGGGCTGTTTTCTTTACAAGTGACACAAACTGTGGACAGTCTGCACCATATTGGTCTGTAATTTGTATTGATGTAACAACATTTGTAAGTGCTCCTATCATGATGTGTGCTTTTTGGTATATGCGCCTTTGGGTTTCCTTGTCCCATTTGTGGTCATACCATCTTCCAAACTTTGATGTTGAGAATCCGCTGCTGTCTACACTGAAATGTTCTTCCTGATTTTTCAAGGGAATTGCGGAAACATGCACAAGCTCTTGTAAGAGCCTTTGAAGGCGCTTGTCATTAAAATAAAGCATTACTGTGGAATAACAAGGCACTTTGCTGATGTGCCCCAAATCCTTTGCAATTTTAAGGTCTGAAATTAGCCTTCGGCTGCTCAACCCAGTATAAGTTTTCAACAGCATGCAGAACAGCATATCCCTAACTTTCTGCGGCGGCCGTCCTGTCTTCTGCTCAAGCTTTACAGTAACAAGGTCAAGCAATTCTTCAACAAGTTCAATAAGCATGCGTTTTTCATTAATCTGCGCCTGGTTATAATGCGTCCAATTGGTTTTTGCCCATTCCTGCGGCTGGTAATCAAAAGTGTCTTTGCCTGTGTGTTGTACTTTCTTTTCAGTAAACCACTTGCCACAGTCCTTGCATCTCCAACGCTGCCTCCAACCTGCTAATGTCCTGCTTTCAGTCATGTTGTCAATGCGTATCTTGCCTTTCATTAAAAGAGCTTGCGAACCACATTTTGGACATTTTTTATCTTCCATAAGAACACCACGTAATAATGTAATAATTATTACAACAGAAATGCTTATAAAGTAGTATTACATTATTACATTATGGCAAATAGAGAAACTGTAAGTGTCAGACTTGACCCCAAACTTTGGGAAGCTGCTAGAATCGCCGCTATTAAAAAAAAGGTAAGTGTCGGAAAACTTGTAGAAAAAGCTCTAAAACGTGAATTAAGACTTAAACCATAGAGCTTAAAAAAACGAGGAAAAGCATTATATAATAGAAAGAGGTATTCTGTATGAGGAGCAAGACCATGAGGCGGAGTGACTGGATATTAGCACTTCTGTTCAGTCCTGGACAGACATCCAGGAAAGGAGAGCCAATAGAGGGAACTATACGCTTGATGAAAGAATTGTTTTTGCTAAAGCAAAAAATTTCATCAGTGTCTTATACCTTCGTTCCCTATGACTATGGCCCTTGTAGTTTTGAAGTCTATGATGACATAAGCTCCTTGAAGAAAACTAAGCTAATCAAAACTATTGCTGAACCTAGAAATGAATACCCCATATACAGATTAACGGAGGAAGGGTTTAAAGAAGTGAAAAGTATCTACGATGAATTCGATACTGAAACAAAAAAAGCCCTATTAGAAATAAAGAAGGACTACAATCAGATGCCCCTTTCCGATTTAATTCTGTATGTATATGAAAAGTACAACAGCTATGCTACCAAAACTATCATTAATTTGGAATTGCTGAGGGGTATTCATGACATTAATAGTGGCAATTAATTGCAAGGAAGGGATAGTAGTTGCTTCTGATAGTCAACAAACAAGCGGCTCTGCGGTTGGACTTATAAGACGAACAGGAATTCGGAAAATAAAACAACTTACTCCAACAGCTCTAATTGCAAGTGCTGGGCACGTAGATGTTATCCAGGACATTGAAAGAAACCTAGAAGAAAGAATAAACACTACAAAAATCCAGGATATAGCGCAACTAGAAGAACATACACTGAAGATAACCTTCCAAGTTTGCAAAGATAAGCTAGACCGATATAAGGCCTATTATGGAGAGGAAGTTGGTCGGGAAAAAGCAGAAGGAATGTACGCTGCATTATTTGTCGGTAAGGATAAAAAGGATGCTAAAATTTGTTGTATATTCGAAAATGGTGATTGTCTTGTACAAGATGACTATGAGGCAATAGGGATAGGAGATGGATATGCAAAAATGATTCTAGGGGCACATGGTGAAAAGGTTAAAGAATATTCTTTAGACCTTGCCAAAACTTTGGCTTATAGAGTTGTAGATGAGTCAATAAAGATAGGAGCGTATGGGATGGGTCATCCAATAAAAATGTGGATATTGCCACATAAAGAAAAGGAGCTCTTAAAGGAGCTTAACGAAACCGAAATTGACAAACTACGTGAGCAGCTCAGCAT
>JABMQF010000100.1 GCA_013203345.1 Candidatus Woesearchaeota archaeon | reverse complement strand
GTCGAGTGTATAACATCCATTATTATCAACCTCCTTTTTGGTGATGTTACCTTACAAAACCATCAAGGAGGACTTATATTTAAACCACTAGATTCTGCTACAGTGCCATTTAAACGCATGATTTAAATACAGGCTAATTTTCCCTGAGAGTATGGAATATGCTGAAATGCTGAAAAAAGCACGGGAAGAATTGCCCGAATCTGTCTTTGAGAGCGAAAGGTTTGAAATACCTAAAGTGAAAGGACACATACAGGGAAATAAAACAGTTATAAGTAATTTCCATGCTATTGCAAACGTGCTTGGTCGTAATGTTGAACATTTCCTAAAGTACATACTTAAGGAAATAGCAACACCAGGTAACCTAACAAGAAATGCTTTGATGTTAGGTGCAAAAGTTCCTGCATCGAGAATTAATGAAAAGATAAGGAAGTATGCATCTGAATATGTTCTCTGTAGAGATTGCGGAAAACCAGATACCAAGCTTATGAAAGAAGGTGATCTCTCTTTTATCAAATGCCAGGCCTGTGGTTCAAAACACCAGGTCAAATCTATGAAGGCTAGTCTTTCTTGATTATGCAAAATGTATTGTTATGATTTAACCAAACCAGGCACCCAAGCCAGTCTGTCTGTCTTTTTCTTTGCCAAAAACACCCTCTATACGCCTTTTTGTCAATTCAAGAGTTTGTTTAAGATATTTAGGTAATTCATATTTGTTAGCAAGACTTATACTTGGTTCAAGATACTTTACTATGCTACCTTCAGATATCGTAAATATTATTTTTCCTCCACAACTAGTGCAATTACCTAGCAGAGGTGGTCTCCTGAATTTTTCATTACATGCAACACATCTGAATTCCTGTTGAGAAAACTTTCTAAGATTTCCTTTTATATCTCTTATAAAATGTTTTTCTATGACTAATCTTGCCACATCTGATTCATCTACTGCTCTTAATTTTTCTGCTATAGCCATCTGACCTGAAAGTTTTTCCTGCATTGAAGGTAATGTTTTGTATGCTGAACATAATACTCCTGCATTTATATTATCTGTATCGTGTGTAAATCCCATTCCTTCATATTGCTGTTCTGTGTCAAGAACATCTTGTATTTTATCTATTTTAACTTCCCACGGATTTTTATATTCCTTGCATGCTTCATAGAATTCTAATGGATATGTCCACGCCCTGTCCACGTCAAATGCCATATCATCTACTTCTGTTGGGGCCAATACAGATGTTAATACAAGTGGTGCATCCATAGTGCTTCCTCTTGAATTTGGAAGATATTTGTTTGAGAAATTAAGGAAAGCATCCATGAGTAATATGAAACAAGCTTCATCACCATCGCAGTCTCTCCTCATAGCTGCATGCATCATAGGGTGTGCAAAAAAGCCTTGTGTTTTTGAAAATCCTATTATTCTTCCAAGTGTTCCTGCAGATGTGTGTGGCGCAAGACCTATGATTAATTGTCCTGCAATATCTTCTTTTGATTTAATGTTGTAATAACCCTTAATACCATATAATGTTTCAAGTTCTTCATCAATAAATCTGGTAATCCTTGTCATTATCTTATCAGCGGGTTCGTCTGGAGAATTTGGACAGCAAGGTATTACTATATCTTGTGGTTTGAGTTCAATTATTTGTTCTTCGTCTTCAATGACTCTTCCTTTGATATCTTTATTATAGCCTAGTTTTCTGAGTTTATCTAAACTTATACCTATTTCTTTTAGTTTAAAATGTGTTATTGGTAATTCAGAGCAATCATATCTTACTGTTCCTTCTTTGTTTACATATATCTTATGTTTTGCTCTTATTATTCCTTTCATTATATGTTCAGGTATGTGTTCTCTGTTGCTTGTTCCTCTAACTCCCTTTATGAGATCAGGATATATTCGCGTACCCATTTTTTTCAATACACAATCAAATATGGATCTTATATCTACATCAGTTCTTTTAAACATCATATTTTTACCATGTTTAGAACAAGTATCTACATCCATAGAACCACACATTTTACAGTTATATGTTCTTTTTGTTTTCTTATCACATTTAGGGCAAACACCTAGAACTCCTTCTTCTCCACACTCACCACATTTATAAGTTGCAAACTCTGCCGTTATCTTTCCTTTTTCGAGGGCCGACTGGAAGGATCTCATTCGTCCCCCGTCTTCTCCAACTGGAAATAATGTATGAGGACTTCCAGTAAGTTTGCGCATCTTAGCCTTTTCAGGTCTTCCCATCCTACCACCTATGAATAAACCACACTTATCTCTTTGTTGTACTATCGAAAATCTATTTATTGATTCAACCGAATCTTTTGATTCTTCAACAGCGCCTTCTATATTTTTCAGTGTTTGATTGGAATCTGTACCTATTCTAAATAGTTCCTTGATAATTATTGCTTCATCTTTGGTAAATATAACAAATTCTTTTGTTGCCACTTGGTGTGGTATTCCCACTAACTCTATATTTCTTTTCTGATGATCATCCATAGGAATTATTGCTTTTTTTATTTCATCGCCTTCTTTATCTATTCTCATAGTATGAAACCAACGAGCAAGACCAGGTATTTCTTTCTTATCTATAGAATTCCAAAAATATGTGTGTTTCGGGTGTAATGGTGTTTTAGTTGCTTTAGATATAATTATCGCTGTTTTAGCGTCAGGTTTTGATATAAGTGGTTTTTTTAGTATTCTGTTTATATGTTCAGGTTGAGAATTTGTAAGTTCCGCAAGTTTGTAATAGTCAAGGGTTCCAAACATACTCACAATTTTTTTTTCTAGTTCTTGTGACCACCATTCTTCACAATAACCTGGGGGTATGAGTTTATGGTTCCTATTAAGAAAATCTCCGTGATTGATTAGTACATCTCCGAGATATATCACTTCTTTAACATCTTTTTTTACGAGTTTTGCTTGTTTTTCATCATCAAGTTTTAATACACTCCCATCTTTTAGCTTAACTATAGGACCTTCTATTGTATCACAAGGTGTGAATGCAGCACCTTTACCTGGTCTTTCAACCTTTAGTTGTGTCCCTGTTGCTATGAAACCATTAAGAACTTGCATCGTCGCAGGATTTATTGACTGTGCAGAATATCCTGATGTTCTACTCCTCCCATATCTTAATCTGAACCCGCCACTTCTGAGAGGATGAGATATGATTGGTCTTCCTGCAACAAGATCTTTTATGTATGTGAAGTCAGGAGTTATTTTTGGTTCGTCTCCTGTGTTTTTTTTAGCTCCTTCTCCTTTTGCATGCGCATCTTTCTTAATTTTGATAAACTCTTCTAGAAAATTCCAATGTTCCATGTCGAAATCTTTTCCCCATTTAGATAATTGCTTCCATAATTTTTCGGCTTTTAGGGGTATACAGCTTGAATGTATTAAACAATATCCACTCCTTATCTTATTTGTAGGTACTCTGGAAAGATCTTTATAATTAGATACTTCCATATCTTCTGAAGCATCTCCCGATATTTCTACAGGTAAATTTTTTATGAGAAATTCTGATTCTTGTTTGGATGGAAAATATTGCAGATTAGTTACTCTTTCATGATAATCTGCAAGTTCTGTAGGACATCTTTTAATCTCATTTTCATCCGGATCATATTCTGCATACTCTAGCTTTTTTCGCACATAGTCTGCGATTATTACAGACCAAGATGCTGCTGTACCTCCTGCATTCCTGACAGGACCTCCATAATTTAGACAAAAATATTCTCCTTTTCCATCTCTTCTCTGTTTTATATCTATTGATATGAGTCCTTCTATAGGGCTACTCACAACACCTACAGTACCGTATGCAAAACCTACTCTGACTCCAACTTCTATAGCTTCCTTCTTATCTTTGAAACTGCAAAATTTTTCTTCTGCAACTTCTACAGATATCTGTAGAGCCACTCTCCAGTCAAGCGCCCCATATTCCTTCTCAAGATCTATTATTCTCTCTACAATTCCACTTCCAACTATTTGTGGTGCCACAACAGATATAAGACCTACAACTCTTTCTGCCATGTTTGATGCTAATTGTACTTCTACTTTGTCTTCTGGATCATACCCTTTTTTCCGTGCTACTGTAGCTATTGCATACTCCTCTTTGCATTTCTTTTGAAGTTCATCAAAATACTTTTGCATGTCTAAACTTGCAGTTACCATATTTCAGTCATTATCCTCATCTTATTTCAGTATACATTTCAAGTTCTGTAAAATCTTGTATGACTGCATTCGCTGCTTGTGATACTATATCAACCACACCTGGTAAAGGATTTATAGCTAATGCCAGCCCTCCAGCGTCCTTGACTGCCTGGAGACACTCAACATCGTTGTAATCATCACCCACAAACATGACATTTGCAAGGTCTACACCTCCTACCTTTTCAAGAAGTGTGTCAAGATTCTCTTTTTTATCGTGGAGAGTGACATTTATGTCTATTGTTCCATCAAACATACCATTACCATCTATACCGAGTCTGTTGGTCACGCAATAATCAAAACCAAGATCTTCTGATATCTTGTCAAAAATGATACCTAACCCTGCACTTACTATCGCAAGTCTTACATTTGCTTGGCTTGAATGTATTTTTCTTATGTATTGTTCAACACCTTTAGTGTATGGTATTGTCTGCTCATATACCCTTTGTGGATCTTTTCCTTTCAAATCATTCAAACCTGCTTGTACCCAATCCATGAAAATATTGTCTTTTTTATCTTTATCAGTTTCTTGCTCTATTGCATCGTGGAACTTCCTAGCTATTCCTTGCCAATAATCAACTGAATAATATGTATGTCCGACGAATTCCCAGCTCGATCCAAGTTTTCCCCCCTCATAACTGACAAGAGTTCTGTCGCCGTCAAAACCTGCTAAAAGTATGCGTTTACCGCTTTTCTTGTTGTACAGCTTTTTCCCTTCATCCATTTTTATTCATCCTTATCATCATAAAATTTCAATATCTTTACTTTTCTTGTCTGGAGATTTACCAATATTGCTCTTCCTGGTTGTGGGTGTAGTCCTAGTTTTTCCTGGAATTCTGTTTTTTCAAGCCAACATGAACAGCTGAGCATTGTTATATTCCTATAATTAGAAGCGGCCACCCTGTGTATATGACCAGTCACAAAAAAATCAGGTATTTTGTCTATTACAAGTGAATCTTTATCAGTATCTGGAAGATATAATGTTGATTTATGTGTTGGTGCAAGATGTCTTCTCTGCAT